>JBBQAB010000550.1:0-2508 GCA_038198385.1 Propionibacteriales bacterium | reverse complement strand
CATAGAGGACGACATGGCACCAGTAGTCGGTGACCGAGCCGATGTGTGCTCTCCAGTCGATGAACCCGGGTCCGAAGTCGAAGTAAGGCTCGAGGAGTTCGTCTTGGACGACGTCGACGTACTGGCGGGTGACCATCTCGAAGATCTCATCGGGCGTGTCCAGATCGCGTCCTCGGCGTTCCCAGGGGCCCGAGCGGCGACGGTGGTCGACTGCCACTGCACCGGGGACCATGGCCGCCACTGCACCGGGGACCGTGGCCGCGCCGGGTTGTCGGTAGAACTGGACGAAGAACGTCGCGTCGGTCGATGGTTCGACTTTGTGCTCGATGCCTGGCACGATCACCGCGCCGTCGCCCGGTTCGAGCCGCACGTCCCGTGGGGATGCGCCCTCGAGATCGATGTAGCGGACAGTCCCGGCTTGCACGAACAACTGCGCCCATACCGTCGTGCGGTGGGACTGGGCGAGGGCTTCAGGTAAGGACCGGAAGTCGAACAGCGGTGTGTGCCTGGCCTCGATCAGCTCTGCGGGAAGCGTCGGCTCCTCCATCGTGTCCCTCCTTCTGTACGCGCACCCTGATCACGACGGTACTCGGGCCGTCTGCGGAGGAGTCGACGCCCTGCTCAATGGCGGCCTTGGCCTACGGCGTCCGACCTATGTTTGTTGCGCCTCCCCAAGCGCAGCATCCGCAGCCGCGTTGCCGGTGAGGCCAGGAGATGTGGCACATGGCTGAACGCGTTGACCGGTCCACCCCCGGAGGTTTGCCCCCCACTGCCTCGGCGACCGCCTCGCCGCAAGGCAGACGGAGCTTTCGGTCGCAGCTTACGAGAGGCGAGGACATCGTTGACTCCTCCAGCTGGGCCGGCTCGCTACCGCAAGTGCGAGGAATCACTCCACGGGTCCGCATCGGCCGGAGTCGGTGGTTCAACCTGCTCTGGCTGTTGCCCCTCGGGTTCGTCGTCCTGATCGTCGCGGTGGCGGCTGCGAAGGGGCTGCGCAATACCCCGTCGGTGCAGCGGTTCATCGAGCGCTACCCCGGCACCCTCGACGGCGCCACCGCCGGGCTTAGCACGGACTTGCCGATCTGGGTGGGGGTGCAGCACTTCTTCAACCTGTTCCTGTTGATCTTCATCATCCGATCGGGGGTGCAGATCCTCGCGGACCACCCCCGGCTGTACTGGACCCGCCACAGCACCCCGGGCAAGGACTGGCTCCGGTTCCAGAAGCCGGTGCCGGCCGACCCGCTGTGGACCGCGAAGGAAGACTCCGTCAGCCTCCCACGACAGGTCGGTCTCCCGGGGATCCGCCACTCGATCGGGCTGGCCCGCTGGTGGCATCTGGGTGTCAACACCTTGTGGCTGCTGAACGGCCTCGTCTTCTACGTCCTGCTGTTCGCGACCGGCGAGTGGCGCCGGGTGGTGCCCACGAGCTGGGATGTCTTCCCTCACGTCGGGTCGGTGCTGATCCAGTACCTGTCGCTGGACTGGCCAAACGAGACCGGGAGGGTGGCCTACAACGGGATGCAGCAGATCGCGTACTTCATCACGATTTTCGTCGCCGCTCCGCTGGCGTTCATCACCGGACTGGGCATGTCACCGGCGCTGTCGACCCGCTTCAAGCGGATCAGCAAGGCGCTCAGGATCCAGACGGCACGCTCGCTGCACTTCTTCGTGCTCGTCTGGTTCCTCGTGTTCATCGTGCTGCACGTGACGTTGGTTTTTACCACCGGTCTGCTCCGCAACCTCGGCTTCATGTACGGCGCCGGAAGCGACCGCGAATGGGTTGGTTTCTGGGTCTTCGCCGGCTCGATGGTCGTGGTCACCGTCGGCTGGGTCGCCGCCACCCCCTTCACCCTGAGTCACCCGCGAGTGGTGCAGCGCGTCGGCTTCGCACTGATCGGCCCGGCGCAGCGCCTGTTCGAGCACGTGGACGCCACACCCGGCGAATACGACGAGCGCGACATCTCCCCCTACTTCTGGCACAACGGCAAGTACCCCGAGACCGACGAGTACAAGGCCCTTTTTGAGGGTGGCTTTGTTGACTATAGGCTACGTATCAGCGGCCTGGTCAATAACCCCCTCGAGCTCGACATGACGGAGCTGCGAGCGTTGCCACACCACGAGCAGATCACCCAGCACTTCTGCATCCAAGGGTGGTCAGGGGTCGCAAAGTGGGGTGGCGTGTCGATGCAGACCATCATCGACCTGGTCAAACCTCAGCCCGAGGCGAAGTGGGTCGTGTTCTACTCCCTTGGTGACGGCCCGAACGGCGGCGTCTACTACGACGCCCACCCGGTCGACCAGATGAGCTACCACCTGACGATGCTGGCCTACGAGATGAACGGCGAACCGCTCCCGTACGGGCATGGCGCGCCGCTCCGACTCCGTAACGAGGTCCAACTGGGCTTCAAGCATGTCAAATGGATCAAGGGCGTGGAGTTCGTCGCCGACTTTTCCGAGATCGGCGGCGGCTACGGCGGCTACAACCAGGACCACGAGTTCTTCGGCTAT
>JBBQAB010000549.1:0-7050 GCA_038198385.1 Propionibacteriales bacterium | reverse complement strand
GTCATGTTGGCGAAGGTCTGCCACGTGCCGGCCCCGTCGACCTGGGCGGCCTCCATGATGTCCGCCGGTCGCGACTGGAGCCCCGCCAGCAGGATGAGGGTCATGAACGGCGTCCACTGCCAGATCAGCTCGCCCATGATGGCCAGTCGAGGAAAATCGGTGATCCAGTCCGGTTGCGGAGCCGACGCCCCGAAGACCTGGGTGAGCACACCGTTGAACAGGCCGTACTCCGGGTTGTACATCGCGTGCTTCCACAGCAGAGCCGCCGCGACCGGGACGACAAGGAACGGGGCGATCATCATCGTGCGGACGACCCCGCGGCCGATGAAGTTGCGGTTGAGCAGGAGGGCGATCCCCAGGCCGAACGCCAGGGAGACCAGCACGACCGTGACGGTCAGCAGGATGGTGAAGAAGACGCTCGCACGCAGGCCCGCGTCAGTGAACACGGTCACAAAGTTCTGCAGCGTCCCGAACGCGATCTCGTCCGGATAGTTCGCGTTCCAGTTCGTGAACGAGACCACCAACGTCGCCAGGAACGGCAGCTGGGTCATGACGATAACGAAGATGAGGGCGGGCAGCAGGGGCGCGCGGCGGAGCCAGCCCTTCTTGTTCAGCCAGCGCTCGCTGAAGGTTCGGGTGTCCTTCGGCTTGCGCGGCTTCGGTTCGCGGGCGGTTTTCTCGGAGCGGACGGGTGTCGCGGTTGCGGTGGCCATCACGGGCTTCTTCCTGAGTCGGCTGGGGTGAGGTGCTGGCCGGGCCGGCCAGGAGCCGGGTCGGCGCGGCGACGACGGTCACCGGGTGCGGTGCCGGCGGGTCGCGACGCCCGGCAGGTCGGGCCGGGACACGGTCCGGGGGCCGAGGCCCCCGGACCGGACCGGGCTACTTGCCTTGGTACTTCGCGGCGACCGCTTCGGCCAGCTTCTGGCCTTTGTTGAGCGCGTCGTCGACGGTCGTCTTGCCCGCGATCACCCCGGACACGTCCTGCGAGACCTTGGTCCCCAGGTCGGTGAACTCGGGGATGTCGACGAACTGGATACCGACGGTCGGCCGGGGCTGCACACCCGGGTTGGTCGGGTCGGCAGCCTCGATGGCCTTCAGGGTGGCCGGGGCGAACGCGCCGGCGGCCTTCAGGTAGTCCGCGTTGGCGTAGGTCGACTCACGCTTGCCGGCCGGCACCGTGGCCCAGCCGTCCTGCGCCCCGACGAGCTCCTCGTACTTCTTCGAGCTCGCCCAGGAGATGAACTTCCAGGCGTCGTCGCTCTTGGCGCTCTTCTTCTCGATCGCCCACGACCAGGCGTACAGCCAGCCGGAGGACTTGGTCATCTTGACGGGAGCCTGGGCGTAGCCCATCTTGCCCTTGACCGGGGAGCTGTCGGCTTCCAGCGAGCCGGCGGCGGACGTGGCGTCGTACCACATGGCGACCTTGGACTGCGTGGTGGCGGTCAGGCACTCGGCGAAGCCGGCCTGCGCCGCGCCTGCCTCGCCGTGTGCCTTCACCAGGTCGGTGTAGAACGTGGTGGCGGCCTTGAACTCGGGCGCGTTCACCTTCGGGGTCCAGTCCTTCTCGAACCAGGTGCCGCCGAAGGTGTTCACCACGGTGGTCAGCGGCGCGAAGACCTCGCCCCAGCCGGGGAGCCCCCGCAGGCAGATGCCCTTCATGCCCGGCTGGGCACCGTCGGCCTTGGCGGCGGCGGCTGCGACCTCGTCCCACGTCGGGTTGTCGCTCATCTTGACGCCGATCTTGTCCATGACGTCCTTGCGGTACATCAGGAAAGAGGACTCGCCGTAGAACGGCTCACCGTAGAGCTTGCCGTCGGGACCCTTCAGCGAGGCGGTCATCGCGGGGAAGATGTCGGCCTGGTTGAACTCCTTGTCGTCCTTGTACGCCTGGATGTCCTCCAGCGGAGTCAGCCAGCCGTTCTTGGAGTAGAAGGGGATCTCGAAGTTCGACAGGGTCGCGACGTCGAACTGACCGGACTGGTTGGCGAACTCCTGCGCCGCCTGGTTGCGCATGTCGTTCTCCGGCTTCACGGTGAAGTTCACCTTGATCCCGGACTGGCTCTCGAACTCGCCGATGTGCTTCTGCAGGGCGAGCATCTGCGGGTTGTTGACCATCAGCACGTTGATCGAGTGGTCCGTCGTACCGCCACCGGTCGTGCCGCCGGCGCCGCCGGCGCCACTGCAGGCCGCGGTCGCCACCAACACTGCGGACAGGCCTGCGGCAGCTGCCGCCTTATGAGTCCAGCGCATCTGGAGTCGTTCCTTTCGTGGGTTGTCCCTGGAGCAGGGATGGAGGCCGGGAAGGCCGTCTCAGGGCGAGCCGACGAGCCGTACGGGACGGCTCGTCGCGGTTTGCCCGCCCCGTTGCGAATCCAGCACCGGGGGCGGACCGGAAAGGAGCGGGCCGCTGTCCGAGGACAGGGGGGGCTGGGGGGTGCAGGCGACGACGAGGAAAGGTCGCGGCCGGCCGGGAGAGCGGAGGGCTCTGCGGACGACGTGCCAGGGTCCCGTCCAGGCTGGGCCGTGCTCGGCGCCGGTCGGTGAGGGCAACGACGACAGAGTCCCGCGGTGGACGCCAGCTGGTGCTGTCCCCGTACGAGTCGTCATCGTGCTCATCACCCGATCTCACGCTGATCAGTAGTCGTCGCGCTCCTGGTCCCGGCCGGGCCGGGACCTGAAGCCGTGCTGGGACTATGTATAACCTAAGAGCCCGGTGGATGACCAGTTCTGTTGTGACTTTGCCCGAATGTTTCCGAAATGAGTCCGAAGAAGCCCAAGTGGACGTACCGGCGGGAGAAGTGAGGCACAACCTGCGTCACTGGGGGTCCCCTAAGGTCGCCGGGGCCTCGGGCGGCACGCGTTGATGCCCGGATGTGCCCGATGGGCATCCTCAGAAACGTCGGCCGTGGTGCCGGTCTTTCTCAGAAACGAGGGATGGCCGAGCCGGGCGGCGTGTGCCGAAGCCCGGAGCCGCCGGGCAAAACTTAGACTGGGAGCGTGTCTGACATCCCCATAGGTTCTCCCCCGGCCCCCGCCGGCCGCCACGCCGCTCCCGGCGGCTGGTATCCCGACCCGGCCGCCGACGGGCAGGAGCGCTACTGGGACGGGTGGCAGTGGTCCCGCAACACCCGTCCGGCTGAGCAGGCGCAGACGCAGCGCCCGGCACCGCCGCACGCCGGCCAGTCCGCCCCCCAGCAGGGCTACCCCCAGCAGAACTACCCGGGGCAGAGCTACGCGGGGCAGCAGGGCTACCCCCAGCAGAGCTACCCGGGGCAGCAGGGTCCCGGGCAGCCCGGACCCTTGCCTCCGGGGGCGCGGGCGGTGGCCACCGCGGACGGGGTCCGGCTCGCAGGCTGGTGGTGGCGGGCGCTCGCCGCCACGGTCGACAACCTGCTCATCTCGCTCCTCATCCTCCCCGTGACGATCACGGTCTACCGCCCGACCATCCAGGCCGTGCTGGCCTACTTCCGCGAGGCCATGGCGGCCGCGTCGGCGGGTGCCCCTCCGCCCCCCACCCCCAACGTGACCGACCTGCTGTCGACGTCGGACCAGTTCCTGGTGGTCGGCGCGACCCTGGTGGTCGGGCTCGCCTTTCACACCCTGTTCCTGCGCTGGCGCTCGGCGACGCCGGGCAAGCTGCTGTGCGGTCTACGGGTGGTCCCGGTCGACCGGGGTCGTGCTTCGGAGAAGCTCAGCTGGGCCACCGCCGCGGTGCGGGCCGCCGTCTGGGTGCTGCCCAGCACCAGCAGTCTGCTGACCCTGGTCCGGGTGGCCGACGTCCTCTTCCCCTTGTGGCAGCCACGTCGTCAGGCTCTGCACGACTTGGCCGCCCGGACTCAGGTGGTCCGCCCCTTCCGCTGAAGAAGTAGTTCCTTCACCCCGGCCCGAGGTTGAGGGTGATCGACTGCCCCGGCGGCTCGGCTGTCTATAGTGAGCCGCGGTCGGGCGCTCGGGGCGTCCTGGTCGGTGCCCGCGCGGATACGGCGGGCCCTGGGGCCGCGCGAGAAGGGACGTCGTCGTGTCGTGCACCTGCGTCCCCCTGCTCCGACGCGGGCTCTGCTGGTTGGCGGGCGGGGTGCTCGGTCTCGGGGTGGCCGGCCTCCCGGCCACCGCCCTGGCCGACAGCGGCGACGGCACCCTGACGGTGGTGGTCAACCGGGACGTCGATGGCGACGGGGAGTACGCGGTGGCCACCGATCGTCCCCAGCCCGGGATCGAGGTGACGGTCTCGGACGCGGGGGGCGCCGCGGTCCACGGGATCACCGACGACCTCGGCCGGGTGACCGTGCTGCCGGGCCCGCGACTGACCGGGGGACGGTACTTCGTCGTGGCCACCGTGCCCTCCGCACTGGGGGACCTCAGCCCGCTACCCGCCAGCACCACCTTCGCCGCCTTCAGCACCAGCGTCGATGTGTCCCTGGGGGCGCAGACGGTCCGGATGGGTGTGGCTCCCCGAACCCTGGAGACGCTGGTCTCACCCCCCACGGTCCCCGCTCCGGTTCCCACTCCCCCGGTGGCCCCCGTGACCCGGTACGCCGTCGGGGACCTGGTCTGGAAGGACCTCAACGCCTCGGGCACCCTTGACCCGGGAGAACCCGGCGTGGCGGGGGTGGCGGTCCAGCTCCTCGACTCCGACGCCAGGCTGCTCGCCTCCACGGTCACCTCCAGCACGGGCCACTACGTCTTCGACAGGCTGGCTGAAGGCACCTACGCGGTGCGGTTCGCCGGACTGCCGCCGGGTTACAAGCTGGATCCGGCCGGGGCGGGCCGGGCGGCCGGGGCGGACTCCGACCCGGACGCGAGCGGTCTCACGCCGCCCTTCAATCTCGGTGCGGACGACGCCAACCTGCGTCCGGCCACCACCGAGGACCGCCTCGACGCCGACCGGCTCGACCCCACAGTGGACGCCGGGCTGGTGCCGTTGACCTTCGCCGTGGCGAGCCGGGTCTGGCTGGACCAGAACCGTGACGGCGTACGGCAGCCCGCCGAGCCCCCGGCGGCGGCCACCGTGTCCCTGCTGACCGCGGGCGGGGCCATCCTGGCCACCGTCGGCACCGACCCCCAGGGACGGTACGTGTTCAGCGGGCTGGAAGCGGGTCGCTACCGGCTGCGCTTCGACGGCATCGGCGCAGCCCGAGGCTTCACCGTCCCCTCGACGGGGGCAGGGGGCAGCGCCGTGGTCGCGCCCAGAACCGGCACCACCGGCGTCGTCGAACTGGGTCAGGGCGGTCGCAACCTCGTGCCCGCCGACACCGTGGGGGTGACCGGGGCCGACTTCGTCGACACCACCCTGGGGGCGGGCCTGGTCAGTGCCTACAGCTTGGGGGGCGCGGTGTGGCTCGACGACAACGGCGACGGCGTCCGGCAGCCGCACGAGGACGGGGTGGCCGGGGTCCCGGTCAGCCTGGTCGACGAGAACGGCCGCGCGCTGGCCAGCCGCACCACCACCCGGACCGGCGCGTACGCGTTCGAGGGTCTGGCACCCGGTGTCTACCGGGTCCGGGCCCGCCGGTTCCCCCCCGGGCTCGTCGTGACCGGGCGGGGACGCGGCGGCGACCCGACCGTGGACTCCGACGCCGGCCCCGACGGGCGTACGGGGAGGGTCATGCTGTCGGAGGAGAACCCTGCGGCCGTCGGCCTCGACGTGGGCCTCCGGCAGCGGGACCGGGCGGCCGCCGACCTCGGGTCCGCCGGCCTCGGCGCGGAGCCGCTGCCGGCGCCGGCCGCGGCCGAGACGCTTCCCGGGACCGGAGGTGCACCGCTCCCGCTGCTGCTGGGGGCGCTCGGGGTCCTCGGTGCGGTCGCAGGAGCCGTAGCGGGTGGGTTCGCGGTGGCCCGTCGGCTCCGGCGATGCCCCCGCGTCTGAGGACCGGGGCGACCCCCCTCCCGCGGCGCAGCTGCAGCCCGGACCCCCGGGGTTGGCCTCCCCGTCGGTCGGTGTTCACCTTCTCGTGCCAGGCTCGTCCCATGGAGAAGCGACGACGTCTGCTGGGCCCGGCGACAGTCCGGTGGAGCGACTACGTAGGGACAGCAGCCGCCGACGACGCCGACGCGGTCCTGGACAGCCCGAGCCTGTACACCTTGGCCCAGATCGACCGGGAGCGGTGGACCATCGTGGGCGTGGACCTGGCGGTCGCACCCGAGGCGGCCGCGACGGTCTACGCCGTCGACCGGGTGGCACACCAGGTCGACACCCTGGCCGAGATCGAGAACCTGGGCTGGAACACCGGTGAGCTGCCGGTGGTCGCCTTCGAGGTGCCGGCCGAGCAGGCCCGGGACTTTGCGAGCCGGGCCTTCAAGCGCCTGTCCATCCGGATGGTGGCCCGCGACCTCCGCGACCAGATGCTGGCCGTGGAGCCAGCGCCCGACCTCTGACCCCGGACGGCGCACCCGGGTCCGACGGGTGCCGACCCGGACACCCGCCGGGTGTCCGGGTCGGCTCTTGGGGGTCGGCTCGTACGGGTCAGCTCGTGAAGGGGACCCGGGTCCAGCTGAGGGTCTGACGTCGGTTCTTGCCGATGGTCACCTTCAGGTAGTTGGTGGCGTTGCTCGAGCCGTCGATGGTCACCCGGGTCAGGTTCGGCGCGGCGGTGCCCAGGCGGTAGAAGTCGAGCCACGGGGACCCGGGCGCGAGCGGAGCGTCGTCGTTGTAGACGTGACTGTCGCCGTTGAACAAGTAGACCGGGCGCCCGAAGTCGGCCGACTCGCGCGCGATCGCGGCCACGATGGGCTGGAACGCGTAGCTGTCGGCGAAGGTCAGGTCGGGCACGGTCGGGTCGAACATGTCGGCCTGGGTCATCAGCACCACGGCCTTGTCGTGGCGCTGGCGGGCCTGGGCGAAGGTGTCGTGGATGACCGCGACGGTGGAGGCGGTCCGGCCCAGCACCTCGGCCGTCTGCTCGGGGGTGGCGGTGGTGTTGCCGGTCCAGGGCAGCAGGCTGTTGTTGCTGCCCACGATGTGCAGCGCGGCGAAGGCGACGTCCTCGCGGCTGAAGCGAACGTTCTCGGGATAGCCGTTGGCCGCGTCGGAGGTGACGTGCGCCGGGTGCT
>JBBQAB010000548.1:0-6814 GCA_038198385.1 Propionibacteriales bacterium | reverse complement strand
GTTACACCTCTGCTTCGGGCTCTCAATTCCGGGCAGTGGCCAAGTGCCGGTACCAGACCTCTAGCGGATCCTACGACTACTCAAATGCCTACGGGACCTGGCGGACGCAAGGTGACCCAGGCAACTCAACGGCGACCTGTTCTCAGCCCTTCGGCGTTTATGACTGGACCGCTCAGACCAGGTAGGCCGCGCCTTCAAAGACTGATTCGCCCATTGGGCTAGCGTGAGGGCTCGGCCTGTCGTTGTCGTCGTGCTGAGGAGCCCTCACGTGCCCATCCTGGTCGCCTTGAAGCAAGTGTCGAAGCGGTACCGGATGGGCGACGGATCGATGTTGACGGCGGCCGACGCCGTAACGTTGGAAATCGCCGAGGGGTCCTCAACCGCTCTGGTGGGCTCTTCGGGATCGGGTAAGTCCACGTTGCTGCACCTGATCGGGGCGATCGACAGCCCCGACGAGGGTTTGATCCGAGTGGGTGAGCTGGAGCTCACGACGTTAAGCCGACGCAAACTGGCCGACTATCGGGCCGGGATCGGATTCGTGTTTCAGCGGTTTCACCTCCTGCCGGCGTTGACGGTGGTCGACAACGTGGCGGCGCCGCTGGTCGGGCGCCGTGGAGGACGCAACGGCCGGGCACGGGCGGCGGAGATGTTGGCGGCGGTCGGGCTGGCCGATCGGGTGGACGCCCGGCCGGATCAGCTGTCGGGTGGCCAGCAGCAGCGGGTGGCGATCGCCCGTGCGCTCGTGGTGGAGCCGTCGCTGTTGTTGGCCGACGAGCCGACCGGCAACCTGGACTCGACGACCGCGCAGGAGATCCTGGCGTTGCTGGCCGAAGTCCGGAGCCGGTTCGGGACGACGCTCGTGATAGCGACCCACGATTCGGAGGTGGCCGCCACCTGCGATCAGACGGTGACGATCCGGGACGGGCGAGCGCGCGCCGCCAGCACGATTGGAGCGACGGGCGCGGGCCAGTCCTGATGGGCGATGTAGTCCGGTTCGCTCTCGCGCACCTGATTGGTGATCGACGCCGGACGTTGGCGGCGGCGATGGCAATCCTGGTCGCGGTGACGAGCTTCGTGGTCTTGACCGGCACGGTGTCGACGCAGCGGCTTCAGGTTCGTCAGGAGGTGGCGAGCAACTACCGGTCGACCTACGACATCTTGGTTCGTCCGAAGGGCTCGACCACAGCGTTGGAGGAGTCCGACGGGGTCGTGCGACCCAACTTCCTGGCCGGTCAGTACGGCGGGATTAGCCTGGACCAGGTTCAACAGATCACGGCGGTACCCGGAGTCGACGTCGCGGCCCCAGTCGCGGTGCTCGGCCAGACGATGCGCAACGTGGTGATGTCGGTGAACGTTGGAAACGTGCTCGGCAACCGCGAGTCCGCGATGGTGCGCTTCTCGCTGGCCGGAAAAGCACGCAACGGCACCGCCAGCACGAGCAGCCAACACGGCTACCTCTACCTGTCCCGTCAACCACTCACGACGGTCGATCCTGGCAACACGAGTTCGACGGCGAGCAGCCCTGCCCAGATCGAGCAGCGCGGCGGCCGGCGGGTCACTGTCTGCATGGCTTCTGACGCCGGGGGCCGACCCACGACCCCCGCTGAGGCGTTCCAGCAGAACTGCTCGAGCATCCGGGACAAAGCTGACGAGGGTGCCCCAACTCCTCGCGTGGAAGCTCTGCTCAGCCTTCCGCTGACGGTCGAAGCGATCGACCCCGTCGCCGAAGCGCGTCTCACCGGACTCGACCGCGCCATCGACACCGGGAGGGCGCTGGATGCGTCGGATTCATCCTTTACCGACACCTCGGGCCCGGGACCAGTCGAGGCCGCGACTGCCATCATGGCGTCTAGCCTGCCCTTCGACTTCCAGGCCGACCTGGTCGTCGAAGAGTTGTCACCGCAGACGATCAAGCAGGTACTCGCCAGCAACAGCGCGGCCACCCGAGCACGACTGGTGACGTCCGCCACACCAATACGAACAATCGGCCAGGTCAACCGCGATGCCGCCGCCACCTACCGCAGCGACATCGTCACCACTCCCGACACCGGTCCCCAAGAGGCTGACCAGACCTTGTTCCTGAACAGCCTGGACCAGCCCGGCCAGGTCAGCTACACCGGCACGAGTCCGCTGAAACCGCAGGTCGTGCCGTTCAATGCGAAAGCGTGGCGATCGGACGACGCATTCGTGCCCGTTCCGTCGAGCGTGTCGGACACGGGTTACCGCACGGTCAGCGTCAAGAAGAGATCGCGAGAGGACCGCTTCCTGTCGTTCGCCATCGCTGGTACCTACGACCCAGACCGGCTACGGAGGCCGCCCGAGCTCAACGATGTCCCTCTCGAGACCTATCGGCCCTCCTACGTTGAGGGAGCGGACGCCGCCTCCCGCACGGCGCTGGGTAACAAACCGATGCTGTCCGACCTCAACCCCGGCGGCTACGTCCAGTCACCGCCGGCCCTGCTGGTGTCGATCAAGGCGCTGCAGGTGTTCGAGGACTTTTTCAAGGGATTGAACAAGGCGGCACCGGTCAGCAGCGTCCGCGTCCGGGTCGCCGGCATCACCGGCCTCGACCCGGTGGCGCGGGAGAAGATCCGTCAGATCGCCGAACAGATCCGCGCCGAGACCGGCCTCGACGTCGACATCACCATCGGCTCCTCGCTGCAGAACCGCCAGATCGATCTCCCCGCCACCCAGTCAGGAACGCCGGCGCTACTCCTCAACGAGCGCTGGACCAAGAAGGGCGTGGCCGTCGCCATCTCGGACGCCGTGGACACCAAAAGCCTGGTGCTCTTCCTGGTCATCCTGGCCTCGGCTGCTCTCACCGTGGCCTTGATCGCCACCGCCTCAGTACAAGCCCGCCGACGCGAGCTCGCCGTCTTGGCCTGCCTCGGCTGGACAGCCCGCCGTCGCCGCACCCTGGTCGGCGCCGAGCTGGTTATGATCGGGCTCGGCGCCGGTGTCGTCGGAGCCGTGATCGCCTGGCCGCTGGCCACGGCTCTCCACATCCGCACCACCTGGTGGCAGATCGCGCTCGCCGTCCCGCTGGGAGCCCTGCTCGCCCTGCTACCCGGACTGGCCGCCACGCTCACGGCCGGGCTGGTCGCCCCCATCGATGCCTTCCGCCCCCGAGACACCGTCACCCGCCGGCGCAGTCACCTCGCCCTACACGGGCCGGCCACCCTCGGCCTCATCATCACCGGCCGCCGTCCCGGCCGGACCGTCCTCGCCAGCCTCGCTGTCGCCCTCGCCGTTGCCTCCGCCACCCTGCTGACCAGCGTCATCGGCGCCTTCAACGGCACCGTGATCGGCTCGTTTCTGGGCGACGCGGTGGCCCTGCAAGTACGCACACCCGACATCGTCGCCGCCATCGTGCTGAGCCTGCTCGGCCTCACCGCCGTCGCCACCGTGCTCCTCTTGGCCGTCACCGAAGACGCCTCCAGCTATGCAGCGCTGCAGGCTAGCGGTTGGACCGACAGTGCACTGACCCGGACACTCCTTGTGCAGGCCGGGCTGATCGGGATGATCGGTGCCATTGCCGGCATCGTTGCCGCCCTCGTCACCACGGCTGTGGTCATAGCGCCCCTGAACGCCACCATCGTCGGATTCGCGGTCCTCGTCGCGGCCGCCGCCATCATCGCCAGTGCCCTCGCCGCACTGATCCCGGCCGCCGTCACCGCCCGGCTGCCCACCTCACGCATCCTCGCCAGAGAGTGAGGTGCGCCCTTCAGTAAGCTGGTCGAACCGATCAAGCGGGCCAGCCCGGCGCGCGAGGCTGATGCCTGCATGAGCTCCCTAACGACAGCCCTGGCGAAAGCGCTGTTCGCGCTACCGCTCACCAAGGCTTCGGTGACTTGGTCAAGACCACGAGCGAAGTACATGCGGCAAGCGGCCCCGCTGGGTGTCGAGCCGCCGGGAATGCTCCGTTGGCCGCTCAGGATGCCTCTGGCCGTGACCGCGCCCACCACGACCACCGCGTCAGCGGCCCAGATGGTCGTCCCGCGGCGGCGTGGCGTTAGGGACCGTGTTCGTGACGGCGCGGAGCAGACCATCGGTATCAAGGTCAACGGTGCACATAACTCGATGAATCTTGGCCGTCAGATCGACCTCCTCTGAAGTCCGATTTTGACCTGCAGGTCCGGTCGCGAAGCCCGACGCTTCTCGCCCACACGGGCCAGGTTCTGGCAGCTGCTTCCTCATACCCTCTAGACGAGGTGAGGCACGCCCGACGTCACAGCCGATCGCGACGGGCGCCTCGACCGGCCACCACAGCTCGGCTTACGAGGGCGTTCGCCTGGCATGTGCTACCGGCCGCGCCGGCGAGATCCGCGAGTGGGCTCCCTGGGCGTGTCCGCTTCGGAGGAGGCGAGAAGAATCGAGCCAATCGTGGACTACACGCCGCAGAGGAATCCGACAAGATAATGAGAACGCACGGCGCCGACGATCTTGTCGTCGGCCTGGTCAGCGGCAGGTCGCGACGACAAGATGCTCGAGTTCCTACAGCAGTGCGGGATCCTGATCGACTTGTCGTCATCCCGCCTTCTTGTCGTTCTGGAAGTCGCAGACATGCGCTCGGGGCTGCACCGCCTTGATGACGGCCTTGGCCTCATGGTTGAGCGCGCGGTACTCCGTTGGCGACACCGGAGCGCCCGTGACCATGTCGCGACCGTAGCTCTCGCAACAGTCCGGCGCGCTCCAGAACTGCCCGTCCACGTAGATCCGCTCGGTGCCGTCGGGGTGCTCGTCGTTACACAGCCATTGGATCCCGCTGCCGCCGCGCAGCTTGTCTTAGGACAGGCCGGTGTAGTCGCACGGCCGGCCGCGGGTGCACTCCTTCCACCCCTCGAACGCCTCCTCGGACGTCGACCACTTCACCAATGTCTGCCTGTCCTTGTCCTTGAGGCCAAGCCGGCCGGCGTAGTCGATCAGGATGTCGAGGTCGGGCCGCGCCTCACCGGGCGGTTCGACGGCCTTCTCCGACAGGTGCACCGTGCGGTCGATGTTGGTGAACGTCCCGGTCTTCTCCCCCAGGTGGCAGCCGGCAGCACAACGTCAGCGAGCTGCGCGGTCTCGGTCAGGAAGAGGTCCTGCACGACGAGGAACAGCCGGTCCTGCGCCAGGATCGAGCGGATCCGGTCCAGCTCCGGCAGCGACACCGCCGGGTTGGTCGCTGTCACCCACATGAAACCGCACCGAGCCCTCCTCGGCGTAGCGAAACATCTCCATCACGTGCGTCGGAGGGCTGTAGTGCGGGATGTCGTTCGGGTCGACGTTCCACACCCTGGCGAGATCCCTGACGTGCTCGTCGTTGTCCCAGTTGCGGAACGCCGGCAGGTCGCCGTCAGCGCCGCACTCGCGGGTGTTCTGCGCCGTCAGCTGACCGTTCATCTGCAGCAACCCGCAGCCCGGCTTGCCGAGCATGCCGCGCACCAGATGCAGATTGTTGACCTGCACCGCCACCGCCGCCGCCGTGGCCTGGTGCGACTGGTAAAAACCCTGCAGCACCGAGGAGAACAGCCGCTCCGCCGTCCCAAGGATCCGGGCCGCCTCCCGCAGGTCCTCGACCGGCACGTTGCAGATCTCTGCCGCCCGCCCCGGCGGGTAGTCCTTCACCCGCTTCTCGAGTTCGGCAAGCCGACCGTGTGTGCGTCGATGTGGTTCCGATCGATCCACCCGTGACGCAAGACCTCGTGCAGCAGCCCGTTCATCAGCGCGACGTTCGTGCCGGGCCGGGGCGCCAGGTGCACCGTCGCGGCGCGGGCCACCGGCGTCTGACGCGGGTCGACGCAGATGACCTGCGGCGGGTTCGGCCCGGCTAGCGGTCCAGCAGACGCGTCCACAGCACCGTCTGCGTCTCGGCCATGTTGTGACCCCACAGCGCCATCACGTCGCAGAAGTCGATGTCGGTGTACGAGCCGGGCTGGCCGTCGCAGGCGAACGAATCCTTCAGCGCCGCCGCGGCCGTCGCCGTGCACAGCCGGGTGTTGCCGTCGACGTGGCTGGTGCCGATGCCACCGTGAGCGATCAGGCCTAGCGTGTAGTCCTCCTTGGCGAACAGCTGCCCGGAGTGTAGAAGCTCATCGCACTCGGGCCCTGCTCGGCCAGCAGCTCCCGCGTCCGCTGCACGACCCGGCCATCGCGGTGTCCAGTCGGTCTCGACCAGCTCGCCTTCGACCCTGATCAGCGGCCGCGTGAGCCGGTCCGGGGAGTTGTTCGCCTGCCAGCCGTACAGGTCCTTGGGGCCGAGCCGGCCGTGGTTCACCCGGTCGGCCGCGCGGCCGCGCACGCCGACGATCCGCTCGTCCTTGACCGCGATGTCCAGCCCGTCGCCGTTGCTGTGCAGGATCGTCGCGCTCTGCACCCAACGGTCCACGTCCTCAGCCGCCAGGCCGTCAGCCAGGAAGCTGTCGACCCGGACCGGCCAGTCCTGCCCCGGCCCGTACCGCGTCCGCGTCCCCCACGGCTCGGCGATCCTGTCGAGCTTCGGCCTGCGGACTCCGACCGACGAGGACCAAGGACCGGCGGCGGACGTGCCCGACGTGCCCGAACTCTTGCAGTATGCATGAATCAGCACGTGCGTGGATCGCCGGTCACGGGACGCCGGCCGGTCCTCGGGCAACCGGCCGACAGCGGCACTGAAGGTCTGCAGCGCCGCGACGGCTGCCTCGGCGTCCGAGCTCCTAGGAGACTCCTGAACAAAGCGTGTCGTTCGGGTTTGGGTTCGAGCGGGCCGAGACGATAGGGGTGTGCAGGGTCGGTCTGAGGATCAGCGTGAGTTGCTGGATGCGGAGTCGGTGGTTGGGCATCTGGTGAGGCC
>JBBQAB010000547.1:0-5198 GCA_038198385.1 Propionibacteriales bacterium | reverse complement strand
TGGCCCAACGGCGGGCCGCAGTCACAATCTGCTTCTGGACCAGGGGCACCTCCTCCAGCGGCAGCTCCACACCCAGGTCACCACGGGCGACCATCACGGCGTCGAAGGCGTCGATGATCTCGTCGAGGTTCGCGACGGCCTGCGGCTTCTCGATCTTGGCGATCACCGGCACCTTGCGGCCCTCTTCGGCCATGATCTGGTGGACGATCTCGATGTCGCTCGCACTGCGCACGAACGACAGGGCGACCATGTCCACGCCCTGCCGGAGGGCCCAGCGAAGGTCCTCGCTGTCCTTGTCGCTCATAGCCGGAACACTCACCGCGACACCCGGCAGGTTGATGCCCTTGTTGTTGCTCACCGGTCCACCCACGACGACCTTGGTGATGACGTCGGTCGCGGTGACCTCAATGGCCTCCAGCGCGATCCGCCCGTCGTCGATCAGGATCGAGTCGCCGACCGAGACGTCGCCCGGCAGACCCTTGTAGGTGGTCGAGCAGCGGTCGACCGTTCCCTGGATGTCGTCCACCGTGATGGCGAAGGTGGCGCTGTAGGCCAGCGTCTCCTTGCCGTTGGCGAACCGGCCGAGCCGGATCTTGGGACCCTGCAGGTCGGCGAGAACCCCGACGGGCCGGCCGGCCTGCTTCGAGGCCGCCCGGACGTTGTTGAGGTTCTTCTCGTGGTCGGCGTACTCGCCGTGGCTCATGTTCAGCCGCGCGACGTCCATCCCCGCCTCGACCAGCTCCAGTAGACGCTCGGGGGCGGACGAGGCCGGCCCCAGCGTGCAGACAATCTTCGCTCTACGCACACGATGACCCTAGCGAAGTCGTCATGGCCGGTCCGGACCAACCCGACCACTGGTGTGCTCGGGCCGGTCGGGCTTCGCGGCCTCAGACCGCCGAGACGACGTCCAGCGCGTGCTGCAGGTCGGCCGGGTAGGGCGAGCTGAACTCCACCGGCTCCCCGCGGGTGGGATGGCTGAAGCCGAGCCGGACCGCGTGCAGCCACTGCCGCTCCAGGCCCAGGCGGGCGGCCAGCACCGGGTCCCCGCCGTAGGTGGGGTCGCCGACACACGGGTGCCGGGTCGCCGCCATGTGCACCCGGATCTGGTGGGTCCGGCCGGTCTCCAGCTTGACCTCCAGCAGCGTCGTCCCCACGAACGCCTCCAGCGTGTCGTAGTGGGTGACACTGTGGCGACCGCCCTCGGTGATGGCCATCCTCCAGTCCGCCCCGGGGTGCCGCCCGATCGGGGCGTCGATGGTGCCGGTGAACGGGTCCGGGTGGCCCTGAACCAGCGCGTGGTAGGTCTTGTCGACGGCGCGGGACTTGAACGCCCGCTTCAGCACCGTGTACGCGATCTCGCTCTTGGCCACCACCATCAGACCCGAGGTGCCGACGTCCAGCCGCTGCACGATCCCCTGGCGTTCGGGAACCCCCGAGGTGGAGATCCGGAAGCCGGCGCCCGCCAGGTGGCTGACCACATCGGGCCCCTCCCAGCCGAGGCTGGGGTGGGCGGCCACCCCGACCGGCTTGTCCACCACCACGATGTCGTCGTCCTCGTAGACGATGCCGACGCCCTCGACCGTACGCGGCCGGACCTGGGCCACCCGGGGTTCGTCGTCAAGTTCGACCTCAATCATCGCGCCCGCGCTGACCCGGTCGGACTTGCCCACCTCGGCGCCGCCCAGGCGTACGCGCCCGGCTGCGGCCAGCTCGGCGCTTCGGCTCCGTGAGAGGCCGAACATCCGAGCGACGACGGCGTCGACCCGCTCGCCCTCCAGGCCCTCAGGAACCAGGGCGACCTTCTGCTCCCCCATCAGGACGGACCCGGGTCGCGACGCCCACCGGCGTCGGCGGGGTCGACCGCGTCGGAGCGCCGGCCGTACTGCTCACCGGCCATCCCCACGTTGCGCACCACCGACAGGTACATGATCAGGATGGCCGCGGAGGTGATGCACACGTCGGCCACGTTGAAGATCGGCCAGTGCGGCAGCTCCAGGAAGTCGACCACGTGTCCGCGCAGCACCCCGGGGGACCGGAATAGCCGGTCGACCAGGTTGCCGCTCACCCCGGCCGACAGCAGACCGAGCGCAGCGGCCCAGCCCAGGTGTCGCAGGCGGCGAGCCAGCCGCAGCCAGACGAAGAGCAGGACCGCGATCGCCGCCAGCGAGAACAGGTAGGTGAACCGCTCGCCGGAGCTGAAAGCCGCCCCGGGGTTGCGGATCAGCCGGAACGAGAGCACCGGCCCCAGCACCCGTACCGGGACCAGCGGCTCGAGTGCGGCCACCGCCCAGATCTTGGTCACCACGTCCAGCACCAGACCGACCGCGGCGACGGCCGCGAAGACCACCCGTGGGCGGGTCGTCGAGCGGTCCGGGGTCAGCCCCTGGTCTGCTATCGGCGTTCCTCGCGCTGCTTGCAGGTCACGCACAGGGTGGCGCGCGGGAAGGCCTGCAGCCGGCCCTTGCCGATCGGCTGGCCGCAGTTGTCGCAGCTGCCGTAGGTGTTGAGCCGGATGTGGCGCAGGGCGAGCTTGGACTGGTCGAGCATCTCCCGCGCGTTGTTGGCCAGCGACATCTCGGCGTCCCGCTCGAAGTTGGCCGACCCCACGTCGGCGGGATCGCGACCGGCGCCCTCGCTGCCGTCACGCAGCAGGCCGACCAGCTCGGCGGTGGAGATCTCAATCTGGGCCTCGAAGCGGACGACGTCCTCTTCCAGGGTCGTCCGGACCTCCTCCAGCTCCTGCTCGGTCCAGGGGTCCTCACCGGGGCGTACGGGTAGCGACTTCACATTCACCGACGTGACCTGCTTCTCTCGATGCTCTGGTGCCACAGCGTGGTCCGCTGCCGCCCGACGACGCGCCGCGACCGGGGGCCGTGACGGCGGGCGCGGTCGGGTGCGGGGACCCCCGCGGACTTCGCCGTCGTCATGAGACCCCTTCTGCGTAACGTGTCGCAGAGACACTAGGCCGCATCGGCCAAATGTTCAACGACCACACCCGATTCGGGGCCAGCACGACCCGGCCCGGACGTCGAGCGTCGGGCCCGCACCAAGTGCGGACCCGACGTCGACGGTGTCGAACGGTGCAGCGGCGCTAGCGCTGGTCACCCAGCAGGGCGTCCAGCCGGGGCGTGTCACTGGCCGGACCGGACGGACCGTCGGCGGGTGCGGCGGCCGGAGTGGCCTCCTCAGCGGCCGTGTCCGGACCCGCTGAGGACCCGGACTGACGGTCCTGCAGAGCCGCCGGGCTTCCGGCCGGCTCGGCGTGCCCGGACTCCAGCGTCTCGATCTGGCTGCGCAGCTGACCGGTCAGGTTCGACCGGTAGGTCTTCTCGAAGTCCCGCAGCGCGTGCACGGCCGAGCTGAGGTGGTCGCGCTCCTGCTCGAGCTGGCCGAAGAGCTCGCTACGGCGGGTGGTGGTCTCTCCGTCGAGCCGCTGCGCGCGCCCGTCGGCCTCGGCGGTGACCTTGTCGGCGTGGGCCTTGGCCTCGGACCGCACCTGGTCGGCGCCGGTCTCGGCCTGGGTCCGGGTCTCCTCGGCCGTACGGCTCGCGTTCGACCGGATTGTCTCCGCCTCGGCGGTGGCCTCGGCCACCAGTCGCTCGGCCTGGTCCGTCGACATCTCGACCAGCCGGACGACCGCGGTGCTGGCCTCCTTGCTCGTCGTGACCACGATGGGGGCCACCGTGGGGGCAGCCGGGGTCGGGGTGCTCGCGGGCTCCGCCGGCTTCTCGGGTGCCTTCGTCCCGGGTGCCTTCTGGGCCTCCGGGGCGGGCGCGGAGTCAGCAGTCGTGGAGGTAGGCGCTGAGGACCGGAGCGAGTCGACCTGCTTCTTCAGGTTCTCGTTCTCCTCGGCCAGCTGGGCGAAGGCCTCCTCGACCTCGTCGACGAACTCGTCGACCTCCAGCACCTCGTAGCCGGACTTGCGGGCCATCCGGAACCGCTTGTTGCGCACGTCGTCCAGGGACAGCGTCATCGTTCACCTCGGTCATTCAGTGTCGAGCGGTGGGGCGGGGCTGACGGCCCAGCCGTCTTACCGTACCGAACTCGACCGGCCCGTACGCGGTTGACCGCCGAGACCGGCGCGCCCCCACCCGTGGCTCACCCCGTGCGGGAGGTTCGGTGGTCGCCCGGGAGCATCCGCTTCCGGCCGGGTCCGTCCCGTCGACCGGTTCCCGACGCCACCCTCGACACCGGGCGGCGCTCAGAGGGAGAAGATGGCGGCGTTCACCTGCATCAGGATGCTGACCAGGATGGCCAGCCCGATGAAGGCGAGATCGAGCATCATGTTGCCCACACGTACGGGCCGCAGCACCTTGCGCAGCGCCCGGAGGGGCGGATCCGTGATCGAGTAGACAACCTCCGCGAGCACGAGAACCGGACCGCGCGGCTCCCAGTCGCGGACCAGGACGGGGACCCAGGACAGGATCATCCGACCGAAGAGGACCAGGAGAAAGATCCAGAGGACGTAGCTGATGACGATTCCTACGACGAACACGGTGGCAGGCCTATCTCGGAGATGAGGTCACCGGTGTCCCGGTGTCAGAGTCCAGCCTAGCCCGAGAGGGGAAGTCAGCTCTGGTTGAAGAAACCGCCGGCGATGCGTTCCTTGTCCTCGGCCGCGACCGTGACGTTCTGCGGGGAGAGCAGGAAGACCTTGCTCGTGACCCGCTCGATGGTGCCGCGCAGACCGAAGATCAGGCCGGCCGCGAAGTCCACCAGACGCTTGGCGTCCACGTCCTCCATGTCGGACAGGTTCATGATGACCGGAACCCCGTCGCGGAAGTGCTCACCGATGGTGCGAGCCTCGTTGTAGGTCCGGGGGTGCACGGTGATGATGCGCGACACGTCAGCCATTCGGGGTTGGGGGGCGGGCGCAGGGGCCGGGGCGCTCTGGCGAGGCGGGGCGGCGGGTGCCACCGCGTTACCGGTCGGAGCGGCCGCCGGAGCGGGCCGCTTGGCCTCCAACGGCGTGACGCTGGCGGACTTGTCGTGGGCCAGGAGCTCATCGCGGCTGATGCCCTCGGTCTGCTCCTCGCCGGTGTCATGGTCGTCGTAGTCGCCGTAGCGGTCGTCGGTAACCAGACCCAGCCATGCTGCTGCCCGCTTCAGTCGTTCCGCCATCTCTTCGTCCTCGCGTTCGTCGGTGCCCACCGGCGACACCGTTCCTCGCTCCGAGGTACGGCCTCACCGCGCCAGGC
>JBBQAB010000546.1:0-14998 GCA_038198385.1 Propionibacteriales bacterium | reverse complement strand
TATCTCGCGCTCCGAAAGGCGTGCGAGGACCAATTCACGAAGCGAAAGAAGGGCGAGACCCCGGCCCAGGTGCGGATCGCGCTCCTCGCCGCGCTCACGCGCCTGCGGCAGCTCGCGTGCGATCCGCGCCTCGTGGACGCGACGTACGACGGCCCGACGACGAAGGTTGCGCGCGCGGTGGAGCTCGCGACGGAGCTCGCAGCGGACAGGCACTGCCACTCGTCGTTGAGCTCGTCGACGAGGGCATAGCGTCTCCGCTTCAGCGGCTCTGAGCGCCCCAGCACGCGGTCCTTGGATCGGGTCATGCTCGCCCCTTCGTCTCGGTCACGGGGCTGACTCTTGCCGGTAGGTGTCGTCAGGAATGTCACCGCAGACTGGCGTGTGTTGTCAGACGGCCACCCGGTGTTGTCCGGCCTCCATGAAGTGGTGTCCGCTCCAGCCCAACCGCGGAAATCTCTCGCGGGAAGCGGCCCCCGTCCTTAGGCTGCAGGCATGTCAGACCCGCTGCGCACCGCCTTGGTGGTGGAGGTGCCCGAGGCCGAGCCGGCCGTCGGAGCACTTCGGGGCGATCTCGACCCGTTCGCCGCGCTCGGGGTCCCGGCCCACCTCACGGTGCTCTCCCCCTTTGCCCCGGCCGCACCGGTCGACACCGTGCTGCGGTCCGTCCAGGCGGTGCTGGACCAGGTCACCGCCTTCGACTGCACACTCCTCGTCACCGGCTGGTTCGACGACCGGGTGCTGTGGCTGGGCCCGGCCGACCCCGCACCTTCGTCGACCTGACCCAGCTCCTGGCCGACGCCTTCCCCGACTACCCGCCGTATGGGGGGGCCTTCGCCGAGGTGGTGCCGCATCTGACCGTCGGGGCCGACGCCCCGCTGGCCGCTCTTCGGGCGGCCGAGGTCGAGGTCCTGAGTCGCCTGCCGATCACCGCCCGGGTGGATACGGTGTCGCTGCTCATCGAACAGCCGGACCGGCGCTGGCGACGGGCCCGCACCTTCCCGCTGGCGGGAAACACGTGGGCTGAGCGTCCTCACAGGGCCTCGACCGGACCCACGGCTAGGGTGAGGCCATGAGCTGGCTGAGGTTCCCCCGTGTCCTGGGGATCGTGGTCTGCCTCTATCTGGTGGCCATGTCGGTCCTGTTCGGGCTGTTCTCCAATCAGAACAACCGCTTCGTCCACCACGCCGCCGAGACCCAGGGCACCGTGGTCCAGCTCGTCGCCCGCGCGCCCGTCGGGTCCACCCGACCGCCCCGGTTCGACGACGGCCAGAGCGTCAGCGTGGCCCCCAAGGTGCGCTACGAGGTGGGCGGCATCACCTACGACTATGTCGCTGCCCACGGCCGCTTCCATCAGCCGCTGCGGGTCGGGGACGCCGTCGCCGTTCTCTACGACCCGGCCGCGCCCGCCCTGGCCCGGCTCAAGGGCGAGGGCTCGGTGCTGGTGCCACTGATCACCGCCGGTTTCGTCGCGGCGGCTCTGCTGGTCGCGGTCGTCCTATTCCGAACCCGTCGCATCTTACCCACCGGCCTGCGGAGGAAGTCCACCCCCGTCGCCGGCACGTCCCGCCCCCGGGGCCGAGGACGCCATCCCGCCCCTGATGAGGCTGAGGCCTCCGACGACCTCGACGAGGACGAGACCGACGTGCCCCAGGACGGCACCGATCCCGCCTCGGTCCCCCCGCACCGCGGCGGCCACCCGTCGGCCCGTGCGGGGGGCCCTGACCGCGGTGCCGACCACGACGCGTACGCCCCTGCATCGTCCCGCCCACCTCGCTCCTGAGGCTCGCCCGTCCGTCCGTCCGACTGCACCGGACCAGGGGGGCAGCCGTGGCAGACTGTTCCCTCGTTGGCCGCCGTCGGCGGATCATCGCGTACGACCGGAGCAGGCCAGCGAACCAGGAGGCGGTGGGGCATGACGGCAGCCAGCCGTGAGCGGGAGACGGACTTCGAGCCTGTCTACCACCACTACGGACCCCATCGGGCCGGGCTGCCCCCGCTCGTCCCCTACTTCCGGGAGCTGTGGGCCCGCCGCGGGTTCGCCACCGAGATGAGCAAGGCCACCATGCGGGGGGCCAACACTGACACCTTTTCGGGCAGACCTGGCTGATCCTCAACCCACTGCTGTTGGCGGCGGTCTACTACCTGTTGGTCACCATCATCCGAGGCAAGCACGACCCGTCGTTTTTCACCCACCTCACCCTGGGGCTGTTCGCCTTCAACCTGGTCTCCACCGCCATCACCAGCGGGGCGACCTCGGTCACGACCTCCGGCAAGCTGCTGATCAACACGGCTTTCCCGCGGCTGCTGATCCCGTTGTCGGCCGTCCGTACCGCGTTCTTCCGCTTCCTGCCCACCGTGCCGGTCTACTTCATCTTCCACCTGATCTTCCTGACCAAGGTGTGGCACTGGCAGATGTTCCTGTCGCTCTACTTCCTGGCCGCCATGATCGTCTTCGCGATGGGCCTGGCCGCCTTCTTCGCCGCGCTGACCATCTACTTCCGCGATACCTCCAGCTTCCTGCCCTTCTTCGTCCGGATCTGGATGTACTTGTCGCCCGTGCTGTGGGTGCCCGACCGGGTGGGCAGCTTCCCCCGCTTCGTGCTGACCCTGATCGAGCTCAACCCGATGTACTCCATGCTCGGGGGCTACGCCGAGGCCATGCAGGAGGGTCTTGTGCCGCCGCTCTACATGTGGCTGAGCTCAGCCGCCTGGGCGCTGGCCGTCGCCGTCCTCGGATTTCTCTTCTTCATCTCCAGGGAGCGTGAGTTCGCTGTCCGTCTCAGCTAAGGAGACCACCGGTCTCGCGGTCCGCGTCGAGGACCTCTCCATCACCTTCCGGACCACGTTCGAGCGGCGCCCGACCCTCAAGCAGGCGCTGGTCCGGCTCGGCCGTGGCCAGCGGGCTGTACGCGAGGTCGAGGCGCTCAAGAACGTCACCTTCGAGGTCAAGACCGGCACCGCCATGGGCATCATCGGCTCCAACGGCGCCGGCAAGTCCACCCTGATGCGGGCCATGGCCGGCATCCTGCCGCCGAGCGACGGCTCGGTCGAGGTGTGGGGGAAGGCCAGCACCCTGCTGGCCCTCGGGGTCGGGTTCAACAAGGACCTGTCCGGCCGGGAGAACATCGTCCTGGGCGGGCTCGCCTCCGGGTTGTCCCGCCGAGAGGTCGAGGAGCGGGCCGACGAGGTCGCGGACTGGACCGAGATCGGTGAGTTCATCGACATGCCCATGAAGACCTACTCCTCGGGCATGCAGGCCCGGGTCGGCTTCTCGGTGGCCGTGCACATGAAGCCCGACATCCTGATGATCGACGAGGCGCTGTCGACCGGCGACGCCCACTTCCGCGAGAAGGCCAACGCCAAGATGGGCGAGCTGCGCGAGAGCGCCCGGGCGATGTTCCTGGTCAGTCACGGGCTGGGCAGCATCAAGGAGATGTGCAACCAGGCCATCTGGCTCGACCACGGCACCCTGATGATGCGCGGGGAGCCCGACGAGGTCGTCGACGCCTACATGAAGTTCGTGAAGGTGAAGAAGTCCGCCACCACCACCGAGGACATCTGAGAATCGTCCCCGGCGAATCCGAGCCGGACCAGCCTGAGCCGAGCCGAAGGAACCCACTGAGGCCGGCTGCGGCAGAAGCTACTAGCCGGCCTCGAGGCGACGCTGCAGAAACTCGGCCATGTCGCCGGACTCCCCGTCCCGGCCGCCGCGGCCGACGACCAGCGGCGGCGCGCTGGCCCGGAGCTCGACCCCCGTGAAGCGCTCCTTGAACCCGCCGGGCACGGTCAGCACGTAGTAGGCGCCGTCCTCGCCGATGGCCAGGCTCTCGTTCTTGCGCAGATACCACCCGACCTTGTCGGTCTTCACGACCTTGCCGGTGTAGAGCGTGGCCCTCAGCGGTCCGGGGGCGATGCGCCGCGCCTTGGCCTCAGCCACGAACTCGTCGATCAGGACCTGCGCCTGCCGGGACTCCGCCGCGTCAGCGGCAGCCGCCATCTCGGCCCGACGGGCGGCTTCCTCGGCTCGCGACATGCAGGGATGTTACCGCTGCGGCTGAGCCCCACCTTAGGAGCACCTGTGGACTTGCTGGGGTCCCAGGGACAGATGCCCTGGTCCGCATAGACTTCGGCAGGCTTCTACCCACAAGGACGGCAATGACAAACCCACGCCACGCGTACGAGGGCACCCCGGAGGACGGCGAGGCGTCGCCCGAAGCCGCGCCGCGCCACCGCCGCCGGCGCGTGTGGCCGCGGGTGCTGATCGTCCTCGGCATCGTGGTCGTGCTGGTCCTGGGGGCGGCGGGCATCTACGCCGCCACCATCCAGCGCAGCGTGACGAGCAACATCACCCGCGCGAGCGGGCTGCTGCCCGACGCGACACCGGCGGCCGACGCACCCGGTGCGCCCTCGGCGGCTCCGAGCACGCGGGCGACCGGGGCCCTGAACTACGTGCTGTTGGGCTCTGACAGCCGTGACCCCAACAACGAGGGCAACGGCCGCAGCGACACGATCATCGTGGTGCACCTGGACAGGGCGCGGGACAAGGCCTACATCGTCTCGTTCCCCCGCGACATGTACGTCACCATCCCCGACCACGGCATGAACAAGATCAACGCCGCCTTCTCCCTCGGCGGCGCGCCCCTCACCGTACGCACCCTGGAGACCCTGACCGGGGCCCCGATGGACCACGTCGTGCTCGTCGACTTCAACGGCTTCATCGCCTTGACCAACGAGCTGGGCGGCGTCACGGTCACCAACAAGACCGCCTTCTCCAAGGCCGGCTACGACTTCCCCAAGGGCAAGATCACCATCAAGGGCACCGAGGCCCTGTGGTTCGTCCGCGAGCGACACGCGCTGCCCCGGGGCGACCTGGACCGGGCCGAGAACCAGCGCAACGTGATCAAGGCCATTGTGGCCAAGGGTCTGAGCGCCGGGGTCATCTCCGACCCGGCGATGTTCACGGGCTTCATCGGCAACCTGGCCAAGAACCTGACGGTGGACTCCACGCTGAGCGACAGCGAGATTCGCAACACCGCCCTGTCGCTGCGCCTGACCAGCAAGAACATCGAGCAGCTGCAGGCCCCCCTCACCGGCTTCGGGACGACCTCCGACGGCCAGAGCATCGACGTCGTCAACGCGGCTCAGATGAAGGACCTGGGCGACGCCCTGCAGCGCGACGACCTGGCGGCGTACGTCAAGAAGTACCCGGCGGAGTAGCGGGTGGAGCTCGTCGCGGGGCTGCGGCGGCTGTGGAGACACCTTTACTTCCGGCGGCTGCTCGCCGTCCGGGTCGCGACCCAGTCCTGCGACGGGGTGCTCCAGATCGCCCTGGCCTCTTACGTCCTCTTCTCCCCCGAGCGGCAGCCCGACGCCGCCTCGGTGGCCACGGGGCTGGCCATCACGCTGCTGCCGTTCTCCATCCTCGGGCCGTTCGTCGGGGTGGTCCTGGACCGCTGGTCGCGGCGCCAGGTCCTGGTCACGGTGGACTTCACCCGGGCGGTGCTGGCCCTCGGGCTGGCCGCTCTGGTCGCCTCAGGTCTGCGGACAGGCGGCGTCGAGACTTTGTTCTACGGCGGCGTGCTGCTGGCCATGAGCCTCAACCGGTTCCTGCTCGCGGCCCTGTCCGCCTCGCTGCCCCACACCATCGACCCGGACGAGTATCTGGTCGCCAACGCCGTGGTCCCCACGGTCGGGCCCGCCGGGGTGCTGATCGGGGTCGGGGTGGGGACGGGGCTGCGGCTGCTGCTCGGCGCGCACCTGCCCGGCTACCAGGCCAACGCCATCCTGTTCGTGCTCGCCGCGGCCGGCTTCGTGCTCAGCGCCAGCCTCGCGCTGCGGATCCCGCGGCGCCAGCTCGGACCCGACGTCCAGGAGCCCACCCGGGCCTCCGACATCGTCGCCGGCCTGGCCGAAGCGCTGGCCCATCTGCGTCAGCACCGGCCGGCGGGGATCGGGCTGCTCACCATCGGCGCCCACCGCATCATCTACGGGATCGTGACCGTGTCGATGATCCTGGTCTACCGCAACTACTTCCACACCATCGACGAGGTCGACGCCGCGATTGCGGACCTGGGCCTGCTGGTCGTGCTGACCGGAGCCGGCTTCGTGCTCGCCGCCGCGGTCACCCCGCCGATGACCGCCCGGCTGGGGCTGCGACGCTGGATGGTGGTGAGCCTGGTCGGCTCGGGGGTCTTCCAGGTCCTCCCCGGGGCGATCTACGCCAAGGTCCCGCTCCTGGTCGCCGCGGTCCTGCTCGGCATCACCGCCCAGAGCGTCAAGATCTGCGTGGACACACTGGTCCAGGCCCACGTCGCCGACGCACTCAAGGGCCGCGTCTTCGTCCTCTACGACATGATCTTCAACGTCGCCCTGGTCCTGGCCGCCGTCATCGGGGCCGTGGTCCTGCCCGCCAACGGCAAGTCGGTCGTGGTGCTCCTGGTGCTCGCCGTCGGCTACGGGCTGGTCGGGGCGGGCTTCGCCGCCCTCACCCGCGGGACCGACATCAACCGCGGAACCGAGTCCCTGCGGACCACGGCCGCCTGAGCCCATGCCCGCCTGGGCCCGCGCTCACCTGAGCCCAGGCGGCGACCGCCGTCGCCTCAGCTGCGCTCGGCCCACCAGGCCAGCAGCACCTCGCGGGCGTGCTGCTCCCCCAGCGGTCCGTCGTCGATCCGACGCTCGAGGAGATAGCGGTAGGCCTCCCCCACCACGCGGCCCGGCGGGACGTCGAGCAGGGCCATGATCTGGGTGCCGTCCAGGTCGGGCCGCAGCGCCGACAGCTCCTCCTCCTCGGCCAGCACCGCGATCCGCTGCTCCAGGTCGTCGTACGCCGCCGACAGCCGGGCCGCCTTGCCTCGGTTCCGTGTGGTGCAGTCGGCCCGGGTCAGGATGTGCAGCCGCTCCAGCTGGTCCCCGGCGTCGCGGACGTAGCGGCGTACGGCGGAGTCGGTCCAGGGCTCCTGGCCCGCGGCCCCGCTGCTGTAGCCGTGGAACCGCAGGTGCAGGAAGACCAGCTCGGCCACCGCCTTGACCTCGTCGCTGCTGTAGCGCAGCGCGGTCAACCGCTTGCGCACCAGCTTGGCCCCGACCACGTCGTGGTGGTGGAACGAGACCTTGCCGGCCCCCTCGAACCGGCGCGTCGCGGGTTTGCCGACGTCGTGCAGCAGCGCCGCCAGCCGGTTGACCAGGTCGGGGCAGGTCTCCAGCCGCCCCTCCAGGTCGATCGCCTGCTCCAGCACGGTCAGGCTGTGCTCGTAGACGTCCTTGTGCCGGTGGTGCTCGTCGCGCTCCAGCCGCAGGGCCGGCAGCTCGGGCAGCACCCGCTCGGCCAGACCGGTGGCGACCAGCAGGTCCAGACCGGGCCGGGGCCGGTCGCTCAGCAGCAGCTTGCTCAGCTCGTCGCGGACTCGCTCGGCGGAGATAATCGTGATCCGCTCCGCCATCGCGGTCATCGCCTCGACCACCGGGGCGGCGGGGGTGAAGCCGAGCTGGGCCGCGAACCGGGCCGCCCGCATCATCCGCAGCGGGTCGTCGCTGAACGAAGTCTCCGGCGCCGCCGGGGTCATGATCGTGCCGGCAGCCAGGTCGACCAGACCCCCGTAGGGGTCCACGAACCGCTTGCCCGGGACCGAGACCGCCATCGCGTTCACCGTGAAGTCCCGGCGGACCAGATCGGCCTCCAGGGTGTCGCCGAAGACCACCTCGGGCTTGCGGCTGTCGGCGGCGTACGCGTCGGAGCGGTAGGTCGTGACCTCCACCACCCACTCGCTGTCCCCGTCGACGACCCGGCAGCCGATCGTGCCGAACTCCTTGCCGATCGTCCACACGGCGGTCGAGAACCGTCGCAGCAGCCGCTCGACCTCGTCGGGGCGGGCCGAGGTGGTGAAGTCCAGGTCGTGTCCGAGCCGGCCGAGCAGGGCGTCGCGCACACTGCCCCCGACGAGGTAGAGCTCGTGGCCGGCGGCGGCGAACAGCTCGCCCAACCGGTCGGCGACGGGGGCAATACGCAGCAGCTCCGTGACCGCGTTCGCCTGGGCCTGGGTCAGTCGTCCGGCACGGGAGACGGGCTCGGGTCGGTTCTGGGACACGTTGGACCACTGTAATGCGCGGGACCGGTCCGGGTCCGGTCCTGACCCCTCACCCGAGCGCTCGCACCCGGTTCGCCCAGGAAAGCCCATTACGATGAGCGGGTGACAGGACGGGCCGGGTGATCGCGTGCGCAGCCTGACCTCGCGCCGGATGACCCTGGCCGTCGGGGCCCTGGTCGCCCTGGTTCTGGCCCTGTCCGGTCTCTTGTCGCCCGTGCCGGCCTCCGCCGCCGGGCCGGACGGGTCCCTGACCATCACCCTCACCTCCATGACGCCGGCCCTGCCCACCCGGGACGGCACCGTGACGCTGACGGGCCAGGTCAGCAACAGCTCCGCCGTGGCGGTGCAGAACCTGCAGGCCATCCTGTGGCGCTCCCGGGACCCGCTGCGGACTAGCGAGGCCCTCACGCGGGCGCTGGCCTCCCAGCCCGATGACCCCATCGGTGAGCGGCTCTACCAGCGCGACTACCAGAACATCCCCTCCGACAAGCAGCGCAGCCTGGGCCCCGGCCAGAGCACGTCGTTCACCCTGACCACCGACGTGGCCAACCTCGACCTCCCACGCGCCGACGGGGTCTACCTCTTCGGCGTGCAGGTCCGGGGCCGCACCGCGGCCGACGGCCAGGACCGGACCCTCGGGCGGGCCCGTACCTTCCTGCCGCTGATCGACAAACCGCCGGCCAAGCCGCTCCGGATGACCTCGGTCGTGCTCCTCACCTCACGGCCCTCGATCATCCGACCCGGCCTGGTCTCCGACGAGCACCTGGCCGGGGAGGTCGCCCCCCGCGGCCGGCTCACCGCGCTGCTGGACGCGGCCGAGTCCAAGAACCTGACCTTCGCGGTGGACCCGGCCCTGCTCGACGAGCTCCGAATCCTCAAGGCCGGCTACCAGGTGCGCACCGCCGAGGGCGGCACCATCCCCGGGGTCGGGCAGGCCGAGGCCACCCGCTGGCTCGAGGACTTCGCGCGGGTCCGGGCCGCCACGGACGGCTACCGCCTGCTGTACGGCTCTCCTGACGTCGCGGCCCTGGTCCACGACGGCCAGACCGGGATCCTGACCGACGCGGCGGACGCCAGCCGGGTGGCCTCGGTCACCAGCGGGCTGCCGCTGCTGGTGCTCCCCGCCGCCGGCACCGCCGACCGGGAGACCGTCCAGGCGGCCGAGGACCTGCAGCCCGCCGCGCTCGTGCTCTCCGACACCACCGCCGCCGGGTTGGGGCCGCTGCTGGCCGGTCCCGGCACGGCGCCCATCGTCAGCTTCACCGCGGCCGCCTTCGGCCCGGGGCCCGGCCCCGAGCCCAGCGGGACCGCGATCCAGGTCCAGCAGCGGATGCTGGCCGAGACCTGGGTCGAGGCCAGCACGGCGGCAGACGGCGCCGCCCACGGCCGGGTCCGGCTGGTCACCACGGCCGTCCAGGCCCGGGGCGACGACGCCGGGGTGGCCGCACCCTGGATCCAGCGGAGCACCCTGACCGAGCTGCTGTCGGACACCCCGGCGACCTGGGACCAGAAGTTCCGCTATCCCGCCGCCGCGCAGGCCGCCGAACTCACCCCCGGCCAGCTCTCCAGCCTCGAGCGCCTCCGAGCCAGCCAGCAGACGTACGCCGACCTGCTGGTCAAGCCGGGCGCTGTGGGCACCGACGCCGCGGCCGCCGCGGCCCGGGCAGCGAGCTGGACCTGGCGTCGCGCCGACAAGGCCCGCCGGTCCTGGCTGGGACCGCAGCAGGACGTCCTGGACGAGATCCTGACCCGTAAGATTTCCATCAGCAGCACCCCGAAGGTCAGCACGGTCGCCCGCGAAGGGGTCGAGTTCCCCATCACGATCAAGAACGGGCTCGAGGCCTCGGCCAACGACCCGGACGCCAACGCGGTCAACGTGCGGCTGCAGTTCACCTCCGACAACAGCCAGCGCCTCAGCATCAAGACCATCGACGCCCCGGAGATCGCCGCCGGGGGCACGGTGACCGCGAACGCCGAGGTGCGGGCCCGGGCCAACGGGACCGTCCCGGTGACCGCCCAGCTGGTCACCGACTCGGGTCGCAAGGTCGGGCAGCCCTTCGCCATCGACGTCCAGGTCACCCAGAACGGGACCACGGGCTGGGCCATCGTCATCCTGTCCGGGATCGTGCTGCTCGGCAGCACCTCGCTCCGCATCCGCCAGGTGGCCCGCGACCGGGCCCGGGCGGCGTCGACGGCCGGAGACCGGAGCGGAGACACGCCCAGCGGGCTCAGCTCGGCCCCCCCGACCGTCCGGCCGGCCAGCTCCGACAGCGCGAGCGGCACCCTCGATGTCTGAGGCCGACCAGCCCACCGAGATCCGTGGCCTGGCGGCCGTCCCGCCGGAGTCCTCGCCCGCCGTCGACCCGGCCCCTCAGGACGCGGCCCCCGAGACCGGGGCCGAAGCCCCCTCCAGCACCTCCCGGCTGATCTCAGCCAGCGCAGTGATGGCCGCGGGCACCGCCCTGTCGCGGGTGATGGGGTTCCTGCGGCTGATGATGCTGGTGTTCCTGTTCGGCAACGCCACCCGGCAGGCCGACATGTTCACCATCGCCAACACCGTGCCCAACAGCATGTACATCCTGCTGGCCGGCGGGGTGCTCAACACCGTCCTGGTGCCGCAGATCGTCCGGGCCATCCGGGGCGACGCCGACGGCGGCGAGGCGTACACCAACCGGATCATGACCGCCGGTCTGATCGTGCTCGGCCTGATCACCGTGGCCCTCACGCTGGCCGTGCCCCTGATCATCAACCTCTACTCCGCCAGCGGGTGGAAGAGCCCGGCCCTGTCCGGTCAGTACGACTCGATGATCATGCTGGGCTACTACTGCATGCCGCAGGTCTTCTTCTATGGCGTGCACGTGCTCGCCGGTCAGGTGCTGAACGCCCGGGAGCGCTTCGGCCCGATGATGTGGGCCCCCATCGCCAACAACGTCGTCTCGATCGTCGTCCTGGGCCTTTTCATCGCGGTCTTCGACCGGACCAACCCGCTGCTGCCCTTCACCTCGGGCCAGGAGCTTCTGCTGGGCCTGGGCTCGACCCTGGGCATCGTGGCCCAGGCGGCGGTCCTGGTGCCGTTCCTGCGGTCCTCGGGCTACCACTTCCGACCCCGGTTCGACTTCCGGCACACGGGCCTGGGCAAGACCTTCCGGTTGGCCAAGTGGACCCTGGGCTACGTCCTGGTCACCCAGATGGCCCTGGTGGTGGTCAACAAGCTGGCCAGCGGGGCCACCGTCAGCGGTGCGGGCGGCGGGCTGACCACCTACTCCAACGCGTACGCGGTGTGGATCCTGCCGCACTCGCTGATCACCCTGTCCCTGGCCACCGCCATGCTGCCGGCCGCCTCCCGGATGGCCGCGGCCGCGGACTACACCGGGGTGGCGCGGGAGACGATGCGGGCGCTCCGGCTCGCCGTCACCGCCCTGCTGCCCGCCTCGGTCGCCTTCCTGGCCCTGGGCGTCCCGGTGACCCGGCTCGCCTTCGGTTTCGGCCGCGGGGCCCAGGACGCCTCGTTCGTGGGGTGGGCGCTGATCGCCCTCGCCGTCGGGCTGGTCCCGTTCACCATCCAGTACATCTGCCTGCGCGCGTTCTACGCGCTCGAGGACACCCGCTCGACCTTCTTCCTCCAGGTGCTGATCGCCGCCGCCACGGTAGGGCTGAGCCTGGTCTCGGTGCTCGTGCTGCAGAACCCGTCGCTGGTCGCGACCGCGCTGGGCGCGTCCTACTCCGGGGCGTACCTCATCGGGGTGGTGCTGTCGTTCCGGCGGCTCCGCCGCCAGCTGCCCGGCCTGGACTCCGGTGACCTGGTCAGGCACTGCGTACGCCTGCTGGCCGCTGTCCTGCCCGCCGCCGTTGCGGCCTGGCTCATCACCTGGGGCTTCGCCGCCGCGTCGGACTCCCGGCTCGTGCTGGCCGCGTCGCTGGTCGTGGCCGGAGTGGTCGCCCTGGCGCTCTTCGCCCTAGCCGCCCGGCTGATGCGGATCACCGAGGTCACCGACATCCTCGCCACCCTGCGGCGTCGCGGACAGCGGGCGCCCGAGGATGGTGCCGGACCCCGGGGCGGTACGGGAGGCGACGGTCCGGGATCAGCCGTGGGCGCAGGTTCTGGCGGCGCGGACGGCACGGGAGTGGAGGGCCCCAACCGCGCCGGAGCCGGTCCGGGATCCCCCGGCGATTCGGAACCCCCGCAGCAGCCCGGGTCTGGCACCATCGGGGAAACACCCGCTGCCGTGACGGCCTCTGCTGCGCCGCCCGGCTCGACCGAGAACGCAGAATCCATGGCTCAGGCGTCGATCGTCTTCCACCCACTCGACGACGACACCGTGCTGAACGACCGGGGGATTGTGAGCACGGACGTCGAGCCGTCGTCCCCAGAGCCGTCCCGCGCCGCATCGCTGCCGGCCGGAACGGTCCTCGGGTCGCGCTACCGGATCGAGGAGCTGCTCGCCCACTCGCAGCCCTCGGTGACCTGGCGGGCCTTCGACCTGGTCCTCTCCCGCTCCGTGCTGGTGCACCTGCTGGCCCCGGGCGACCCGATTGCCGACGACCTGCTCGCGGCCGCCCGCAAGGCCTCCGTCGCCACCGACTCCCGCTTCCTCCGGGTGCTGGACGCGGTCTACAGCACCGACCCGGAGCTGGGTTCCTACATCGTCTGCGAGTACGCCACCGGCCAGTCGCTGGAGATGATCCTCAGCCACGGGCCCCTGTCGGGTCTGGAAGCCGCCTGGGTCATCCGCGAGGTCGCCGACGCCCTGTCCGGGGTGCACAGCCTCGGGCTCTACCACCGGCGGATCAACCCCGACACGGTGATCGTCACCCCGACCGGGAACATCAAGATCGTCGGCCTGCTGATCGAGTCCGCCCTGCGACCCAACCGCAGCGACATCGTCCCGGGCGCCGACACCCCCGAGCTGGTCGACGTCTTGGACCTCGGCCGGCTGCTCTACGCCTCGCTGGTCTCACGTTGGCCCGGCGGCCCCGCCTACAGCCTGGCCGGGGCGCCGCCGAACGGCCGGCGCTGGGTCACCCCGCGGCAGGTCCGGGCCGGGGTCTCCCCCGCCCTGGACAACGTCTGCGACCAGATCCTCGGCGACCCGCCCCGGCACCGGGCCCAGCCGGTCGCCACCGCCAACGCCGTGGTCAACGCCCTGACCAAGGTGCTCGGCTCGGCCGACGCCGCCGCCGACCTGGAGCGGCGGCTGCGGCAGCCGATCCCCAAGGTCGGCGCCCGGACCGAGGCCGTCCCCTACGCCACGACGGGCAATGCGCCCATCTCGGCGCTGCTGGACCAGCCGACCGAGGCCATGCACGCCGTACGCCCCGACACGCTTCCGCCGGACCCGGCCGAGGCGACCCCGGTGCGCGAGTACGCCACCCCCACCCCGGTGGCCCCGCTCTCCACGCCGGTCCGGACGCCGGTCAGCCCGGCTGGACGTACACCCCGCGCGCCGCGACCGAACCGTCAGCCCCGCCGCTGGATCGGGGTCCTCGTGGTCCTGTGCCTGCTCCTGGTCACTGCGGGCGTGGTCTCGGCCGTCGCCCTGAACGCCCGGCTCTCCGGCGGTCCGACACCGACCACCACCGCCCCGCCGGCGTCCGCCCGCGAGCCCAGCGCCCCCGCCACCCCGACCGTGGTCCCGGTCGTGGCCGGCCGGGACTTCGACCCCCAGGGCGACACCAAGGCCGAGAACCCCCGGGAGGTGCCCAACGCCTACGACGGGGACCCCAAGACCCGCTGGCGCACCGTGAGCTACATCGGCAGCCCCAAGCTCGGCAACATCAAGCGGGGGGTCGGTCTGGTCCTGGACCTGGGCTCGGCCCAGCCGGTGCAGTCGGTCGAGCTGACCCTGAGCGGCACCGGCACCACCGTCGAGCTCCGCGTCCCGGTGAACGACCCGGCCGGGGCGACCACGCCCCCGATGGGCTCTGACGCCGACTGGCGGGTCGTGGCCAGCCAGACCCGGGCCGGCTCGACCGCCACCCTCAAGCCGACCGCCCCGGTCACCACCCGTTTCGTCCTGGTCTACCTGACCTCGCTGCCCAAGGAAGGCTCCGGCTACCGCGGCGGCATCTACGAGGTGCGGGTGCTTCGGTGACCTCGGGCGGGGCCGAGGAGGCCGCGCCGACCGACTCCGAGCTGCTGGCCGCCCACGTCGAGGGTGACCCCGACGCGTTCGCCACCCTGGTCGGTCGGCACCGGGACCGGCTCTGGGCGGTCGCCCTGCGCACCATGCGCAACCCCGATGATGCGGCCGACGCCCTCCAGGACGCCTATCTCTCCGCGTTCCGGCGGGCCGACACCTTCCGGGGTGAGGCCCAGGTGACCACCTGGCTGCACCGGATCGTGGTCAACGCCTGCCTGGACCGGCTCCGCCGGATGAAGGTCCGCGCCACCCAGCCGCTACCGGAGCATCCCGACCGGGACGCCGAGCTGGGCACCAGGGGCACGGCCGACACGTTGGAGGAGACGGAACAGCAGAGCGAGGTCGGCACCGCGCTGGCCCAGCTGAGCCCTGCCCAGCGGGCGGCGCTGGTCCTGGTCGACATGGAGGGCTATCCGGTGGACGAGGCGGCGCAGATCCTGGGCTGCGCCCCGGGCACGGTCAAGAGCCGCTGCGCCCGCGGCCGGGCCCGGCTCGTCCCGCTGCTCGCCCATCTCCAGCCCGCCGCCGCCCGAGCACCGCAGGCGGCCCGACCGCCGGGAGCGACCAGATGAACCCCAGCCCCCGCCAAACTGGACCGGTGGCATACGCCCGGACCGCCATCGACCCGCACCGTGCCGCCTGGCACCGTTCCCAACCGCACCGGTCCCACCCGTACCGCCTCGACCAGCACCGCCTCGACCAGCATTTGCCCCACCTGTACCGGTCCGACCAGACCGGCCCCCTCCAGTTCGACCCCCACCAGGTCGACCC
>JBBQAB010000545.1:0-11607 GCA_038198385.1 Propionibacteriales bacterium | reverse complement strand
GCCGGGACGGTCGTCACCGGCACCCTCGGGGCCGGCACCCTGCGGGTGGGCGACAGCCTCACGCTGGGCGACCGTCGGGTGACGGTCCGCGGTCTGCAGGCCCTGGGGGCCGACCGGACCGAGGTCGCGGCCGTCGCCCGGGTCGCGGTCAACCTCCGCGGGGTTGAGGTCGAGGAGGTCGGCCGCGGGGACGCGCTGCTCAGCCCGGGGCGCTGGCGGGCCGGAGCCAGTCTGGACGTCCGTCTGCACCAGCACACCGTCCCCGGGGACGGCAGTACCCTCGAGCCCCCCGACCCCGACGCCCTGCCCGCCGAGCTCGTGCTGCACCTGGGGACGGCGGCCGTGCCGGTCCGGGTCCGGCCGCTCGGCCCGGGGCTGGCCCGGTTGAGCCTGGCGCAGCCGCTGCCCGTGGAGACCGGCGACCGGCTGGTGCTGCGCGACCCGGGTCGGCACGCCGTCTCAGCCGGAGCCGTCGTCCTCGACACCGACCCACCCCCGCTGCGACGCCGCGGTGCGGCCGCCGCCCGGGCCACCGCTCTGACCGCGCTGGAGACGGCTCCGCCGGAGTCGGTGCTGGCCGCCCACGTCCAACGACGGGGGGCGGTCCGGCGCGCCGACCTGGTGTCGCTGGGCCTCCCTGGTGACGACAAGGCCACCCTCGGCCGGGCCGGGGCGATGGGTTTGGTCGTCACCGTCGGGGACTGGCTCGTCGAACCGGCCACCTGGAGCGGCTGGCAGGCCCGGCTCGTGAGCGCCGTCGACGAGCGGGCCCGGTCCACCCCCCTCGACCCGCGGCTCAGCCTGGACGCGGCCCGGCGGGCGGTCGAGGTCCCGGACCGGGGACTGCTCGTCGCCCTCGCCGCGGCGGCCGGGCTCGCGTACGCCGACGGCCGGGTCAGTCGGGCCGACACCGCGACCCGCGGTCTCGGGGCCGCCGAGGCCGGGCTGTCCCGGCTGGAGGCCCATCTGGGGCAGCACCCGTTCGGTGCCCCGGAAAAGCCGAAGCTCGACGCCTGGGGGCTGGGCGCCGCCGAGCTGGCGGCCGCGGAGCGGACCGGACGCGTCGTCCGCCTGACCTCCGACGTCGTACTGCTGCCCAGTGGCCCAGCTCAGGCCATGCGGACTTTGGCCGGCCTGAGCCAGCCGTTCACCACCAGCGAGGCCCGTCAGGCCCTGGGCACGACCCGACGGGTCGCGATCCCGCTGCTGGAGCACCTGGACAAGCGGGGCTGGACGACGCGCCTGGACAGCGGCCACCGGAAGGTACGCCGGGGCTGACTCCCGCCCCATCGCGACGGACTCAAGACACCGCAATGCCGCGACGCCCGACTCGAGACCCGAGGATCCCCCGACCCGCGACGCCGCGACACCGCGACACCCGACCAGAGACTCGAACCCCGACCAGGGACGGGTCGACCCCGGCCCCGAACGAGTCGGACCGGGGCCGTCCGAAGAACGTATCCGGAGAACGCGCCCGGGAGGGGCAGGGTAGGACCGGTCGAGGCAGGGTAGGACCGGTCGAGGCAGGTCCGGTCGGGACGGGCCCCGAGCAGAACACAAGCCCCGCGCAGGACAGGCCCGGAGCAGGACGAGCTACTCGCTGACGCGGATCGCAATCTTGCCGTGCCCGTGACCGGACTGGCTGGCGCGGAAGGCGTCGGCCGTCTTCGTCAGCGGATAGCTGGCGGCGATCGGCACGGTCAGCCGGCCGGCGTCGGCGAGGTCGGCCAGCGCTTGCAGGTCGGCCGCATCCGGACGTACCCAGAGGTAGAGACCGCCGTGCTCGGCCACCTCACCGTCGGTGATGGAGCCGTGACGGCCACCCTCGGCCAGCACGGCCAGGGTCTCCTCCAGCGCCCCGCCGACGAGGTCGAGGACCACGTCCACGCCCTCGGGCGCCAGGGCCCGGACCCGCTCGACCAGTCCGTCACCGTAGGTGACCGGCTCTGCGCCCAGGTCGGTCAGGGCGGCGTGGTTGGTCTCCGACGCGGTCCCGATCACCCGCGCACCGAGGCTGGTGGCGATCTGGACGGCCAGGCTGCCCACGCCACCGGAAGCGGCGTGGACCAGGACGGTGTCACCCTCGGTGACGTGCAGACGGGTGAGCAGCTGGTAGGCCGTCAGCCCGGCCAGCGGCAGGCTCCCGGCCTGGTCCCAGTCCAGGGCGGCGGGCTTGCGGGCCGCCGTACGGACCGGGACGGTGACGAGCTCGGCGTAGGTGCCGCCCTGCACCCAGTCCTTGCGGGCGTACGCGATGACCTCGTCGCCCTCGGCAAACTCGGGGGTGTCGAGTCCGACCTTCTCGACCACGCCGGCCACGTCCCAGCCGGGGATGGCCGGGAACTCGACATTCATCAGGGGGTCCAGCCCGCCGGCCATCACCTTCCAGTCGACGGGGTTGACCGAGGCGCTGCGGACGCGCACCAGGATCTCCCCCGGGCCCACCTTGGGGTCGGGCAGGTCGGTCAGGGTCAGGACGTCAGGGTCCCCGTAGGTCTCGAACACGATGGCTTTCATGGGCCGTGCAACGTGGCCCCTCCACCCGGTATTCCGCGGCCGGCTTGGGACCGCCACCGGTCACGTTGGCCCGACGAGGTGGCGCGGCGAGCGCTGTGTACGGCGTATGCGTTGATACTTACTCTGTAAACCGAAGGGTTAGAGCTTCCTTGAACCATCTGGACAAAGCAGCCCAGACCACCACCGACCAGCCCAGTACCGAGAAGCATCGAGGGAACCCATGAGCAGCGCAGACAACCAGCCCCCCAGCCGGAACGACCAGCCCCGCAGCCAGAACGACCAGCCCCGCACCTCCAGCGGCGCCGGGGCCGAGACGGGCCGGACCGTCCCCCGCCCCGTCACCAGCCCCGCCACCAGCCGTGACCTCGTCCGCGCTCAGAAGGACCGCTTCGGCGGCATGAAGTTCGGCGCCTGCTTCTTCGGCTGGCTCACCGCCACCGGCACCGCCGTGCTGCTGACCGGGCTCCTCACCGCCGTCGGCGCCGGTGTTGGCTACAACCTCGGCTACTCCCCCGGACAGGCAGGCGCGAACGCCCCGACCATCGGGCTGGTCAGCGCCATCGTGCTCCTCGTCGTCATCCTCGTGGCCTACTACTGCGGGGGTTACGTCGCCAGCCGGATGGCCCGGTTCAACGGGCTCAAGCAGGGCCTCGGCGTCTGGCTGTGGGCCGTGGTCGTGGCCGTCGTCGTCGCCGTCCTCGTCCTCATCGCCGGCGACCGCTTCAACGTCCTCAGCAACCTGGGCGGTATGCCGGCCCTCCCCGCCAGCACCGGCAACCTCACCACCGGCGCCATCATCAGCGCCGCCGCCGTCCTCGTCGTCTCGCTGGTCGGCGCTCTGCTCGGTGGGCTGGCCGGGATGCGCTACCACCGCCGCATCGACCACGCCACCTTCGAGGAGAACGAGCGCTGAGCGCCTCCCCCGTTCTCGGGTGGAGCACGGAGGTGTCGTTTTCTCCGTCTCCGACGCGGGCGCCGGAATTTCCAGCGCGGACCTCGAACGAGTCGTCGACCTGTTCCAGACCGGCAGCACCGCGGGTAGCGCGCCGGAACCGGCCTCGGTCTGACCCTGGTCCACGCGTCCGTGAAAGCCCGGAACGGGACCGCCACCGTCACCAGCGAGGTTGGAGTCGGCAGCTGCTTCACGATGACCCTTCCCGGTGCTCAACCCGAGGGGGAGCCGATCGGCCCCGCCCGACGCAGTGGGTTCGCCGACGAGCAGCTGCTCACCGCCACCGGCTGAGGCCCGCAGGCCGCCAGCCTTGGCGCTAGCCGGCCGCGGTCAGGGCCAGGACGGCAAAGGTGCCCAGCCAGTGGGTGCTGAGATAGCCGGTCTCGGTGAGGGCGGCCAGACCCGCGCGGCGATGGGCTCCGGCGGCGGCCCGCAGCACAGGCACCCGCTCGTCGGTGGCCGCCAACGCGTGAGCCAGGTCTGACAACATGGCCGCCCGCGACAGGTTGAGGCCGTCGAGATGGCCGATCTGACCGTCGCTTCGGTCGCCGGGTCGCACCGGACCCAGCAGACTGAGCGGCTCGCCGGCGGCCAGACCCGGCCAGAAACCCGTCAGCCAGGGTGCGAAGACCTCTGGTGGGAGCACCCGACGCACCAGGTCCGCCTCGCTCAGCCCGGGTGAGAGAAAGTCCTGACCGGACGGCTCCCAGGCCAGCGGGGCCTCCCGGTCGGCGAGGAGCTGCGTCGCCACGTAGGCGTGCACGGCCTCGGTCACCTCGCTCCGACCGAGCACGGCAGCGGCGTCCCAGACCAGACCCAGGGCGAAGGCGGTGTTGGCGTGGGTGCCGTCACGGACGGGGCGACCCGCCCGCGGCAGCCAGTCCAGGACCAGGTCGGCGACCGCGTCCGCCGCCGGCCGGAGTGCCGCCGCCCACGCCCCCACGGACGGGTCGTCGGTGCCGGCCGCCCAGCCCGCACACTCAGCCGCCAGGGCTAGCAGCCAGGCCCAGCCGTACGGGCGCTCGAAGCTCGGCCACGCCCGCAGCACCGCCGCCTCCCGGGCCAGGTGGTCGGCCGTCAGATGCGTGCCGAGCACCCTCCGGACGGCCGCGACGTCGACCCGGTCGCTCTGGGTCCGCAGTAGCCGGACCAGCAGCCAGTGGGTGTGCACCGCGGAGTGCCAGTCGTAGCAGCCGTAGAACGCGGGATGACGGTGCCGGGGCAGCCGCAGGTCCTCGGGGCCGGAGAAGACAGTGACCGCGGCGTACGGGAACTCCCGCGTCGCGTTGGCCACCGCCGTCCGGGCCAGGCCGCCGGCGAGGTCGGCCACGGTCGGCCCCGACGACCCAGACAGGCCCGACGACCCAGACGACTCTCGCACGGTCACCGCGCCCTCAGAACGCGATCACGTACATCAGGACCATGTTCGCCGCCAGCAGCGGGATGGCAGTGGGGATCTGCTGCTTGATGACCGCGTAGTTGCTCTTCAGCTCCAGCAGCGCGACCGGCACGATGTTGAAGTTCGCGGCCATCGGGGTGCAGAGCGTCCCGCAGTAGCCCGACAGCATGCCGAGGGCGAAGATCACGGCCGGGTTGCCGCCCATGGCCGCGACCAGCACCGGGTAGCCGATGGCTGCCGTCATCACGGGGAAGGCGGCGAACGCGTTTCCCATGATCACGGTGAAGACCGCCATGCCCAGGCAGTAGAGGATGACTGCCGGCAGGAGCGCCCCGTTGGGCAGGACCTTGGAGACGATCGTGCCGATGGAGGTGCCCACGCCCGCCGTGGCGAACACCAGGCCGAGCACCGACAGCAGCTGCGGCAGCACCAGCGCCCAGCCGAGGTCCTCGGTCAGCCGGCGACCCTGGGTCAGGGCGATGACCGGCGTCTTCTGCTTGAACAGGTACATCCCGATCAGGATCGCGATCAGGCCTGCGCCGGCCAGACCGATGACGGTCTCGCTGCCCACGTGGAACAGCGGCTGGCCGCCGATCTTGATCTTCGGCCCCAGCGTGGCGCAGAGCGCGGTCAGCACGGGGATGGTGAGCACGGGGATGAAGAGCTTGTTGCCGAACCGCTCCGCGAAGGCCTCGCGCTGCCGGGTCACTGCGGTCATCACCCCGACCCCAGCGCCGTGGTCGACGTCGGCTCCGACGGTGTCTCGACTACCGGTGCGACGGGCACGACCGCCACCCCTCGGACGCTCCGAACCCGCGGCGTCGCGGTCCAGGTAGGCCCCCTCTACGTCACCGGCCTCGGTGGCCTCAGTGGCGGTGCCGCTCCTGGCCAGCCGGCCGGTGCCGGCGATCACCGCGATGACCACGATGGTCAGCCCCAGCGGCCACGCGGGGAGGGTCTTGGCCACCACGAACGAGCTGTACGGGAAGCAGAGGCCGAGCAGGGCCCAGAACACCCCGCTGGTCACGCGCTTGGGGTTGCTCTGGTCGCGGGCCACGAGCACCCCGACCAGGAGGAAGAACAGGCCGATCAGCCAGTAGAACCACTCGACCTGGATCATCGGGCGACCTCTTCCTTGACGTTCCCGAAGCGGGCCATCTGCCGCCGCAGCGAGCGGTCCATCAGCAGGCTCCGGGTTCCGTGGATGAGCAGGGCCACGACCGCGGTGGGGATGGCCCAGAGCGCGACCTGCAGCGGCTGCAGGGTGTAGCCGTACGTGGTGTCGACGAAGGAGGTGATCAGCAGGACCGCGCCCACGGCGACGAAGATGTCCTCCCCGAAGAAGGCGCCGACGTTGTCCGTGCTGGCCGCGAAGGCCCGGATCCGCTGGACCACCGGATCCGGCAGCTTGCCGTACTTGCGGACGGCGGCGGCCTCGGCCATCGGGGCCACCAGCGGCCGGACGGTCTGGGCGTGCCCGCCGATGCTCAGCAGCCCGATCGCCGCCGTGGCCTGCCGGACCAGGAAGTAGCCGGCCAGGATCTTGCCGGTGGTCAGCGTGGACAGCCGCGAGACCAGACGTCGCGCCTGCTGCTGCAGCCCGAAGTACTCGACCATGCCGATCACGGGCAGGACGAGCAGGAAGATGCTGACCGAACGACTGCCGGCGAAGCCGGTCCCGAAGGCGTTCAAGATGGCCAGCGGGGTCATGCCACCCAGGAAGCCGGTCACCAGACCGGCCACGGTGACCACGAGCATGGGGTTCAGCCGCAGCGCGAAGCCGACGACCACCACCAGAATTCCGAGCAGGACGAGCATGCTCGCCACCTTTCCGACGGGAGGGTGCGGCATCGACCGCATGGTTGGTAACGTACGGATCGTTGAACGATCCTGCAAGCGGCAGTTTCCCATTCGGGCTGTGTGACCTCGGTCCACCGCTCCACGACGTGAGGTGACCATGGACGCGACCACTCCCCATCCCGCCCCGGCCAAGACCGCGGCCCCCACGATCGAGGAACGCCGGATGGTCACCACGCTCGCCCCCGGGCAGGCTCCGCTGGCCGAGCAGATCCTGGTCGCGTCCGGGTTCGACGGGCTCGTGGTCGACTTCGGGGCGGCGCTCGCGGCAGCCGGCTCCCTGGCCGAGGTCAGCACGCTGGTCCGTCGGTCGGGGCGTCAGCTCTGGCGGACGTCGGTCGCCCGCGCGCAGGGTCGCACCGACACCGACGCCACCCCGTCGGTGACCGGGGCCGACCGGCTCGACCTCTACGACGACCGCCCGCTCTACTGGGCCCGCACCGCGATGAGTGCCACCCTGCGCCGGTTCGACTCCGACCTGCTGACCACCCAGCACCAACGGTTCGCCCTGCTGCACATTCTCGACCGCACCTCGCGCGGCATCGACCGAGCGGCTTGGCCCGACTCCGACCCCACGGAGAGCAACCCCAGCCCCACCACGGACGCCGACCCCGGCGCGACCCGGGTGATGGTGAGCGGCTTCGACACGTTCGGGCTCGACGACAGCGTGCGGCACTCCAACCCTTCCGGGGCGGCCGCGCTGCAGCTCGACGGACGCCGCTTCGACACCCCGTACGGTCCCGTGGTGGTGCGGGCGGTCGTGCTGCCGGTCAACTACACCGACTTCGACCAGGGTGTGGTCGAGGATGCGTTCGGTCCGGTGCTGCGTCCGGGACGGGACCGGACCCACCTCATCACCACCATCAGCATGACCGCACGGGGTCGGATGGACGTCGAAAAATGGGCCGCCAACACCCGCGGCGGGTCAGCGGACAACAACCGGAACCAGCACTTCGGACCGGTCTCGCGCGCCTCGCACTGGCCGCAGCCGTTCGACTCCCCCGACTGGATCGAGACCACCCTGCCGTACGCGGCCATGATCGAGGCGGGCACCGGGCCGTGGCCTGTGGTGCTGAAGCAGGGTATCCGGGAGTGGCCGGCCGGCACCTTCCCCGACCCGACCGCCCTGCAGGTCGGCCCCGACCCGACGCCGGGCAGCACCGCCGCAGCGGGCACCGGCGGTGACTACCTGAGCAACGAGAGCATGTACCGCTCGAACCGGCTGCGCCAGGCCCTGCACGCCTGGGACATCCCCGGCGGACACCTGCACATCTCGGCCCTGGAGTACCCGGCTGAGGCCACGGTCCTGACCGACGCGGCCTTCGAGGCCGACCGCCGCGCGGTCGTCGACCAGACCGTGGCCCTCATCGAGGCCGCCGCCACGGCGACGGGCCGGACCCGCCGCCAGGCCGGCTGAGGCGGGAACGACCGGGCTGAAGCGGAGACGCACCCGACCGGGCTGGAGCGGAGACCCTGCCGACCGGGCTGGGGCTGAGGCGCGGCCGACCGGTCAGGACGAGGCGGGCTCGCGCCGCTGGTAGGCCTGCAGCACGTTGCGCTCGGCGTCGTCGAGATAGCGGCGGAGCAGGTCCGCGGCCACGGGCCCACCCCGGGTGAGCAGGGCGTCGAGGATGACGTGGTTGTGGAACAGGTAATAGCCGTGGAAGGCGTCCGGGTGGCCGACGACGTGGAAGGCCAGCCGCATCTCGTTCCAGATGCTCTGCATCAGGCCCACGATCCGCGTGCTGCCCAGGGCGGTCAGCTCCCGGTGGAAGTCGATGTCGGCCGTGCCCACGCCGACCCAGTCCTGCGCTGCGGCCATCGCGTCCGCCCGCTCCAGGGACTCGGCCACCCCGCGCAGCCCGTCGGTGCCGCCCCGGTACTCGTGCACGGCGGCACACTCGACCAGGCGCCGGGCGTCGTAGAGTTCGGAGACGTCCTGGGTGGTGGGCACCCGGACGAACACGCCACGGTTCAGCTCGTGCACGACCAACCGCTCCTCGGCCAGCATCCGGAACGCCTCCCGGACGGTGTTGCGGGAGACCTCGAGCTCGGTGCAGATCCGGGGCTCGGCCAGCCGGGTCCCGATGCCGTACGTCCCGTCCAGGATCGCCAGCCGCACCCGGTCGGCGACGCGGTGCGAGCGGCCCGCGCGGTCCTGGTCGCCACCGTCGGGACGGCCTGGGGCAGGGGTGCCTGCGGGGGACGGGTCTGGCGTGCTCACACGCGCTCTCCCGGGGTTCGACGGATACGGGGTCGAGGCCGCCCCGGCGGTCGCGGAACGCTATCACGCACCCCGATCCGGACGGCACCCTTGCATAATCGTTCAACGATCGGCACAGTGGTCCCGTGCCGCCCGGCCCCGTACGGGCACCGTGAGGGCGGCGGAGGAGTTCGCGTGGACCGACAGGACCAGACCCCGGAGCCAACGACCGACCCCGGGCGGGTCACGGTCGACCTCAACGCCGACGTCGGCGAAGGGTTCGGCCGCTGGACGCTGGGTGACGACGCCGCCGTGCTGGCCACGGTGACGAGCGCCAACATCGCCTGCGGCTTCCACGCCGGGGACCCGGCCACCATGGCGAGCACCGTACGGACCGCCCTCGAGCACGGCGTCGCCATCGGTGCCCACGTCTCCTACCGCGACCTGGCCGGCTTCGGGCGTCGCTACGTCGACGCCGACGCGGCCGAGCTGACCGGCGACGTGCTCTACCAGATCGGGGCCCTCGCCGGCATCGCCCGCTCTCTCGGCGCCCGGATCGCCTACGTCAAGCCGCACGGGGCGCTCTACAACACCATCGCCGTCGACGACGATCGCGGTCGACGGCACGCGGGCGCGGTCATCACCGCCATCAGCCGCTACGACCCGACCCTGCCGGTCGTGGGTCTAGCCGGGTCGCGCTATCTGGACCTGGTCCGGGGGGCGGGTCTGGCAGTGGTGGCCGAGGCGTTCGCCGACCGCGCCTACACCCCCGGGGGTGCGCTGGTGTCGCGGCGTGAGCCGGGAGCCGTGCTGCACGACGCCGAGCAGGTCGCCGAACGGATGGTGCGCCTGGTGCGGACCGGCACGGTGGAGGCCGTCGACGGCAGCACCGTGGCCGTGGCGGCGCAGTCGATATGCGTGCACGGCGACTCCCCCGGCGCGGTGGACATGGCCCGCGCCGTCCGGACCGCCCTTGAAGGAGCCGGGGTGACCCTGCGGGCGTTCAACGCGACCGCCACCGCCGGCCAGAACGGCTGACGGTGCGCCTGCTGAGCGCCGGGTCGGACGGGCTGTTGGTCGAGGTGGCCGACCTCGACCAGGCTCTGGCCCTGTTCGGGTCGCTGCAGGAGGACCCGCCGTCCGGGGTCGTGGAGCTGGTGCCGGCGGCCCGTACGGTGCTGGTCCGCTTCGACCCCGACCGGACCGGTCCCGCCGCCCTCGCCGAGGCCCTGGCCCGCCGCCCGCTCATCGCCGCAGCGACGGCCGACGGAGCTCTGGTCGAGATCGCGGTGCACTACGACGGGGCGGACCTGGCCGAGGTCGCCCGCCTGTGCGGGCTGACGGAGGCCGAGGTCGTACGCCGCCACACCGCCTCCCCGTGGACGGTCGCTTTCACCGGCTTCGCCCCCGGTTTCGCCTACCTGTCCGGCGGTGACCCGGCCCTGGACGTCCCGCGCCGGGCCGAGCCACGGACGGTGATCCCCGCCGGCTCGGTGGGTCTGGCCGGCCCGTTCAGCGGGATCTACCCGCGGGCCAGTCCCGGGGGCTGGCAGCTGCTGGGTCGCACCTCGGCGGCCCTGTGGGACCTGGGCCGGCCGGACCCGGCGCTGCTGCGGCCGGGGATGCGGGTGCGGTTCGTGGACGCCGGTCCTGCCCCCACCCCCGAACCTGCGACCCCCGAGGCCGCGATCCCTCACCCCGCACTCCCCCAGCCGGTGACGCCTGACCCCGCCACACCTGACCCCGGAGCCCGCAACCCCGGAGCCCGCAACCCTGGAGCCCACGAGCCCGCGTCCGGAGGACGGGCTGACCGCAGCCTGGAGATCCTCTCCCCCGGCCCGCTGACCGTGGTCGCCGACCTGGGCCGGCCCGGCCGGGCCGCGCCGGGTGTCGCCCGCGCCGGTGCGGTGGCCCGGGGTGCGCTGCGACGGGCCAACCGGCTGGTAGGCAACCCGGTGGACACGCCCGCCCTCGAGGTCGCCACCGGAGGGATCCGGGTCCGGGCCCACGGGGACCTCGTCATCGCGGTCGCGGGCGCCCCGGCGCCCCTCCTCCGCCTCGACGCCCAGCCCGCACCGGCCGTGCCCACCGAGAAGGCCTCCGCCGTGCCCACCGAGAAGGCCTCCGCCGTGCCCACCGAGAAGGCCTTCGCCGTGCCCACCGAGAAGGCCTTCGCCCTGGACGACGGCGAGGAGCTGCAGCTGGGGACTCCCCCGCGCGGTGTGCTCTCCTATCTCGCCGTCCGCGGCGGGCTCGTCGTCGAGCCGGTGCTGGGGAGCGCCTCCACCGACCTGCTGGCCGGTATCGGCCCCGACCCGCTCCGAGCCGGCGACGTGGTCGCGGTCGGGGGGGCCGCGCCCCCCGCGGTGACGGTGGACCAGGGGCCTGGACCCGACCTGCCGGCCCCGGACGAGGTGGTGGAGGTCGACGTGGTCACGGGACCCCGCGAGCACTGGTTCACCGCCGCGGCGCGGGAACGGTTCCTTGCCCAGGAGTGGACCGTCACGCCTCGCTCCAACCGCGTCGGGCTGCGTCTGCAGGGCCCCCAGGCTCTCGACCGGGCCCGGACGGGTGAGCTGCCCAGCGACGGCACGGTTCCGGGTGCCGTCCAGATCCCGCCCAACGGGCAGCCGGTCGTGTTCACCGCCGACCATCCCGTGACCGGGGGCTCCCCTGTGC
>JBBQAB010000544.1:0-2023 GCA_038198385.1 Propionibacteriales bacterium | reverse complement strand
TCCCCCAGTGGTCGAGGATGACCACGTTGGTGATGACGGTGTCCAGCGCGCCCTCGTCCGAGGTGGTGAGGGCCTGGTTCATCGACTCACGAATCGACTTGCCCCCGCCGAAGACCGACTCCTCCCCGCCGAAGGTGAGGTCCTGCTCGATCTCGATCCACAGGTCGGTGTCGCCGAGCCGGATCTGGTCGCCCGCGGTGGGGCCGAAGATGGCGGCGTAGTCGTCCCGGCTGATGCGGCTCACCGTCCCTCCTCCTGGGGCCGGGTCATCCGACCTGGCCGTCCCTGATCTGGATACCGGGCACCCGGCGGGCACCCCGCAGGGCGACCATGGCCACCGTCCGGGAGGCGCCCGGCTCGAACCGCACCGACGTCCCGGCGGCGATGTCGAGCCGGAAGCCCTGGGCCGCGGCCCGGTCGAAGTTCAGGCCGGTATTCACGTCGGCCAGGTGGAGGTGGGACCCGACCTGGATCGGGCGGTCTGCGGTGTTCGTTACCGTCAGCTCGCCGCGCTCCTCGGGGCCGCGGTCGGCGTTCAGCTCCAGCTCCCCGGGACGGACCAGGATCGCCCCGGGACCCTCGCTGGACGCTCCTGCCATCGTCTACTCCCCTCTAGCCCGGCCCACGGGCCTTACGGTCTGGTGCGGCTGGACCGAGCCCCCGCCGTACGGGCGGTCCGGATAGGTCCTGCGACGCCGCGTCACTGGATCGGCTGGTGCAGCGTGACGAGCTTGCGGCCGTCGGGGAAGGTCGCCTCGACCTGCACGTCGCTGACCATCTCCGCGACCCCGTCCATCACGTCGCTGCGGGCGAGCACCTCGCGACCGGTGGTCATCAGGTTCTCGACCGAGTAGTCGCCGTCGCGGGCCCGCTCGATCACCCAGGTGCTCAGCAGGGCCACCGACTCCGGGTAGTTGAGCTTCACGCCCCGGGCCAGCCGGTCGCGGGCGACCATTCCGGCCACGGCCTGCAGCAGCTTCTCGATCTCCGACGGAGCCAGGTTCATCGGGCTTCCCCCCCTCAGTGGTCGACGGCGCGCCCTTTCGAGACGCAACGTACCGACCGATTGTTTCGTCCGCGTTGCGGGGTGCCGTACGGTCGGGGACGTGCTCATCCGTGCCCGCCAAAAGGCCGACGTCGCGGCCTGCGTGGCCATGATGCGGGCGACGCACGAGCAGGACGGCTACCCGCGCTACTGGCGGGCGGACCCCGTCGCCTTCCTCCGCGGTCGGGCCGAGACCGCCGCTTACGTCGCCGTCCGAGACGGCGCGGTCGTGGGCCACGTCGCCCTGCACGCGGCTTCAGGTGACCCGGTGCTCCCCGCGGTGCGGTGCGCGACCGGGGGCTCCGCCGAGCAGCTGCTCGTCGTGGCCCGGCTCCTCGTCTCTCCCACCGGGCGTCGGGACGGGGTCGGTCGGGCCCTGCTGGACCGGGCCGTCGAGCACGCCCACGCCCACGCCCAGCGGCCGGTGCTCAACGTGCTGCCCGAGGACATCGCCCCCCGCACCCTGTACGAGCAGGCCGGCTGGGAGCGGCTGGATCCGCTCACCCTGCCGATCGAGGGCCACGAGCCGCTGGTGGTCTGGGTCTACCTGGGTCCGCCACCCCCAGCGGTCTGAGCCCCGGCCCGCGCGAAGGACGGTCGGCCCGAGCAGGCCGACGGGGGCGGCGGGACTCAGGCGGCGATGGGGCCGTGCGCCTCGGGGACGACTTCGGCGGGCAGCGGCGGGGGCGGCGGGGTGCCGTCGCCGAAGGGCCGTCCCCCGAGCTGCTCGCGACCGTGCTCGCTCAGCCAGCCGGTCAGGTCAGGGCCCTTGGGCACGATCTGCGTCGGGTTGATATCGGTCTGGACGACGTAGTAGTGCTGCTTGATCTGCACGAAGTCGGTCGTGTCACCGAAGCCGGGGGTCTGGAACAGGTCCCGGGCGTAGCCCCAGAGCACGGGCATCTCGCTCAGCTTCTGCCGGTTGCACTTGAAGTGCCCGTGATAGACCGGGTCGAACCGTGCCAGCGTGGTGAAGAG
>JBBQAB010000543.1:0-2397 GCA_038198385.1 Propionibacteriales bacterium | reverse complement strand
GCCGTGGGTGCTTGCGGCGGCCCAGCTGCTCGAGCAGGACTGGGGGGTCTCCGCTGACGTCTGGTCGGTCACCTCCTGGACCGAGCTGCGCCGCGACGGCCTGGCCGCTGAGGAGCACAACTTTCTGCACCCCGAGGCGGAGCGGCGGACGCCGTACGTCACGGCGAAGCTGTCCGAGACGGCCGGGCCGGTGATCGCCACCACCGACTACGTCTCCGAGGTCCCGGACCAGATCCGCCAGTTCCTGCCCCTCGCGTTCGCCACCCTCGGGGCCGACGGCCACGGCTTCTCCGACACCCGGGCGGCCGCGCGCCGCTTCTTCCACATCGACGTGCACTCTGTCGTCGTTCGAGCGCTGCAGCTGCTTGCTGACGAAGGCCAGGTTGAGCGATCGGCCGCCCGGGAGGCCGCGGAGCGCTACCGGCTGCTCGACGTCAACGCCGGCACCACCGGTAACGCGGGGGGCGACTCCTGACCCGACACCAGGTCGCCTCCGCCCCCGCCGGTCGGTCGGGGTGGGGACGAGCGCCCGGGTCCCCCATCCTCCTTGCCGGGATCGCGATCGCCCTGCTGGCCCTGAACTTGCGCTCCTTCGCCGGCAGTCTGGGGGTCACGCTGCCGGAGGTGAGCGCCGGGCTCGGGATCAGCACGACCGTGGCGGGGGTCCTCACGACGCTACCGGTGCTGATGTTCGCCCTGATCGGGCCGCTGGCCCCCCGGCTGGCCGGCCGGATCGGGCTGCGTGGGGGCGCGCTGGTCACCCTGGTCGTCGTCGGTATAGGGCTGCTGGCCCGTGCCTTCAGCGACGCCACCTGGCTGTTCGTGGTGCTGACAGCGCTGGCACCCGCCGGGGTAGCGATCGGCAACGTGATCCTGCCGCCGTTGGTCCGACACTTCTTTCCCGGACGGGTGGCGCTGATGAGCGCGGCCGGGACCGGGCTGATCGTGCTCGGAGGTGCCGTCAGCTCGGTGGCGACGGTCTCGGTGACCCAAGGCCTGGGCAGCTGGCGCGCAGGGCTCGGGGTCTGGGGCGTGTTGGCCCTGCTCGCCGCCATCCCCTGGCTCTCCCGCTCGTTGCACACCACCTCCCCGCCTGGCCCCGGCACGGCCCCGCCGCGCTGGCGTACTGCGCTGCGCTCCCAGGTGGCCTGGGCGTTGGCCCTTGCCTTCGCCACGCAGTCCGTCGCGGCCTACGTCGGCTTTGGTTGGCTCGCTGCTGTCCTGCGCAGCTACGGTGTCGACAGTGCCCGGGCCGGGCTGATGGTGGCGGTGTGGAGCTTGCTCGGTGTCCCGATGGGGCTTCTCGTCCCGGCCCTCCTGCGCCACGGCTTGTCCGCCGCCCTGATGCCGTGGCTGTGGGCGCTCACCAGCGTCGCCGGTTGGCTCGGGCTCGCTCTCGGACAGGGCCACGGCGCCTGGGCGTGGACGATCCTGCTCGGGATCGGGGGCGGCGCGTTCCCCTGGACTCTGGCGATGGTGGCGTTGCATGGCCGCAGCGTCGCCGACACTGCCATGCTCTCGGGATTCGTGCAGAGCGCGGGTTACCTCCTCGCGGCGGCGGGCCCGTTCAGCTTTGGCGCCCTCCACGACCTGACCGGTTCGTGGACGCCCTCCCTGCTGGGCATGGTGCTGGTCGCCATTCTGATGGGGCTGGCCGGCGCGGTGGTGGTGCGCAGCCCGGCCTACGGGAGCTGAGCGACAACGACCGCAGCTACGGCGCGCCATGTCTGTTGCCTCACTTGTCGGGAGGTGCCACCGTGCTGGTCACGGGGCGGGAGCTGACCCCGGCACGACCGGAGCGGATCAGGGCGAGCGCCGAGACCAGGGCCCACACGCCCTCGAGAAGCAGGAACCCCCACTGCCGCCCGAGGGCGGCGTCGACGGCGAGCACGAGTGACCCCCCGAGGTTGAGGACCAGGTAGGCCACCGACGCCGGTGTCAACCGACCCAGCTGCGCCAACACGAACGGCACGAGGATCAGCAGCGAGCCGCCGATCTGGATGTATGGACCCATGGCTCTTCGGTCTCTCCTTGCAGGTTCTCGCTCTGGCGGGTCAGACAGGTGTGCGGTTCCGAAGCCTGGGGCGTCGTGGGCGGCCGCAGGCGGAGCAGGGCGACTGGCGGCGGGGTCCTCCTGGTCAGGCCGGGAGGAACAGCTCCAGGGCGACGCCGTCGGGGTCGGTGAAGCTGAGGGCCGCCCCGTACGGGGCCTCCACGATCCCGCTGTGACCGATCTGGTGTTCGTCGAGGTGCCGCGCCCAGTTCTGCAGGTCGCCACGGGTGGCGACACGGAAGCCGACGTGGTCAAGGCCCGGGGTGGTGGCGTCGAACGGTTTGCCGGAACTGTGGTCATGCTGGGTCAAGCCGAGGGTGCTGCCTCCGGGCAGCGCGAAGATC
>JBBQAB010000542.1:0-4486 GCA_038198385.1 Propionibacteriales bacterium | reverse complement strand
CGCCGCGCCGTTCCAGCTCGGCGGCGGTCTCCAGGACCGGGCCGGGGTCGGTGGCCACGCTTTCGCTCACCCGGGCGAGCAGGGCCAGGGCGTCGGTCAGGTGATGTTGGGCGTCGGCCAGCTCGGTCTGCGACCGGCTGCGCAGGATCCGGGCGGCGAGTTGCGGTCCCAGCTCGCGATCGCGGACCCCCAAACGTGCGAGCTGCTCGTACGCCTCGTCGGCGAGCTCCTGGTCCCCGCGGGCCCGGCCGACCCGGGCCAGTGAGTCGGCCGGTAGGCCGGCGGCCGGATCATGGACCAGGGCGGAGGACGCCTCCAGGAGCCAGTCCAGGGCGAGGTCGGAGACCGGTCCGGGTCGGGCGGCCGCGGCGGCCGCCCGGACCAGGTTCTCGGCGAACCGGTCGGCGTACAGCAGGTAGAGAGCCCGTCGCAGCCCGAGGTCGGTGTCGGGAGCCGTGGGACCGGCGATCTCCAGCAGGGCCAGAGCCAGCTCGGGAAGGGGCAGGTTGGCGAGCCGGTTGGCCCAGGCGGACGCCGCCTCGGCGACCCCGGCCGGACTGGCCAGGACGGTGCTGGGCGCGAAGGCCCGCCGGGTGCCGCCTGCGGACCCCGTCGCGGGATCGGTGCGCGGTGGGCCCGGCCACGGGTCCTGGGCGGGGCCGGGGGACCGGTCGGGCATCGTCGTCAGGGCAACCTCCGCTGCTGCAGGTCGAGCCACCCGAGGGCAGCACGGTAGCAGCGGGAGCCGGGTGCCGGTGGCACTCCGGCCCATCTCGTCTCCGGTGAGGCCCGCAGGCACTGTCCGGACACAGCAACAGGACCTGCCCCCAAGGGGGACAGGTCCAGTTGCGAGACGAGGGTCAGGTCAGCGAGAGACCTTGCCCGCCTTGATGCACGAGGTGCAGGCGTTCAGCCGCTTGTGGCTGGTGCCCGATACGAGTGCCCGTACGCGCTGGATGTTGGGGTTCCAGCGTCGGTTGGTCTTCTTCTTGGACCAGGGAACGTTGTGGCCGAAGCCAGGTCCCTTGCCGCACACGTCGCATACCGCAGCCACTGGAGTTACTCCCAAATACTTCTGACAACCGGGGCCACCCGCAAGGGGTAGCGTCTGATGGATCGCCCGAACGGGCAACCGGAAAAGAGTACCCGACCGCGGCGGCTGCAAGCCAATCCTGCCGGGTGGCGGCCGGGCGGGCGCGGCGTGGTCCTCGGGGAGTCGCGGTGGAGCGCGGCACGGGGGTCGGGGCGCGGGGCCTGGATAGGGTGAGCCTGTGTCTGCCGCCACCGGTCATCCGGCGCCCACCCTCTGGGAGGTGGGCGACGCCTGGCTGCGCCGGGCCTGCGAGGTCGTGGGGGAGTCGGCAGCGGCCCTGAACGTCATGAACGTGTTCCCCGTCTCCGACGCCGACACCGGGTCGAACCTCAAGCTGACCCTCGTCGGCATCGCCACAGCCGTCCCCGACGTGACCCGGGCCAGTCTGGACGCGGTGGTCCAGGCCGCGGTCCTCTCCGCCCACGGCAACTCGGGCGCGATCCTGGCCGCCATGGTCACCGGGGTCTGCCACCGGCTGGCCGAGGAGCCGCTGCGGCTCCGCGCCCTCGGTGCCGGTGAGCTGGTCGCCGACCTGCTGCAGACCACGGCGGTCGCCGCCCGGCGGGCCGTGGCCCGCCCGGTGGACGGGACCATGCTGACCGTGGCCGACGCCGCGGCGGCGGCGGCGCGGGACGCCGCCGGGTCGGGACATCACGTACGGGCGGTGGCCGAGGCGGCCCAGCAGGGTGCGCGGGTGGCCCTGGCTCACACCCCCGACCAGCTGGCCGTGCTGGCCGCCGCCGGGGTGGTCGACTCCGGGGGGCAGGCGTACGTGCTGCTGCTGGACGCCCTGGTCGAGGTCCTGGGGGGTGCGCCGGCCCAGGCGCTGACCTCGACCGGTGAGCCGCGGCCGCCACGGACCCGGCACGCCGCGGACGTAGGCCCGACCCCGGTGGAGTACGAGGTGATGTACGCCCTGCGCGGCGCGTCCCCCGCGGCCCTGGACGGGCTCCGCGAGGAGCTGTCCGAGCTGGGTCGCAGCGTGGTCGTCGTCGGGGACCGCACCGTCGCACAGGTGCACGTCCACCTGGTCGAGGCCGGAGCCGCCGTCGAGGCCGCGCTCCCGCTGGGCTCGCTCAGCCGGCTCCGGATCACCGCACTGCCGGCCGAGGTCGAGACGGCGGGACGGACCGTGATCGCGGTGGTGGCGGGGGCCGGGCTGGCCGACGCCGTCCGGGCCAGCGGCGGCACGGCGGTGCCCGGGGCCGGGGGTCGGCTGACCGCGGAGGTCCTGACCGAGGCGGTGGGGGCCGTCGGCGGCGACCTCGTCATCCTGCCCAACGACATGGAGAGCCTGGAGGTGGCCGGCCACCTGGCCCCGCGGCTGCGGGCCGAGGGGCGGCGGGTGGCCGTCATCCCGACCGTGGCCCAGGTCCAGGGCCTGGCCGCGATGGCCGTGCACGAGCCGACCGCCGACTTCGAGTCCGTGGTCGTGGCCATGAGCAGCGCCGCGGCCCACACCCGGCACGGCGGGGTCACAGTGGCCGAGAGCCCGGCCATGACCATGGCCGGCCGCTGCGACACGGGCGACGTGCTGGGCATCGTGGAGGGGGACTTCGTGGAGATCGGGACCTCGGTGGTCGAGGTGGCGGCCCGGGTGCTGGCGCGGCTGCTGGTCGCCGGGGGCGAGCTCGTCACCCTGGTGCTGGGCGCGGACGCCCCGCCCGGTCTGGCCGCCGAGCTGACCCGCCGCGTACGCCACCGCTCGCCCAGCGTGACCGTCCAGGTCCTTGAGGGCGGACAGGCCCGTTACGTGCTTCTGGTGGGCCTCGAATGAGCCCGGCGCGCGCCGAGGCCGGTGCCGCCGTCCGGCCGGCGGACCGGCAGTGGCGGACCGACACCTACCGCCGTCTGACCGCGCGGCTGGACTCGGTCGTGGGCGACAAGACGGCGAAGCCGTTCGAGGCGCTCAAGGTCCGCACGGTGGGGGACCTGATGCACCACCTGCCCCGGCGCTACTTCTCGGGTCTCGAGCTGAGCGACCTGTCCACACTGCAGCCCGACGAGGAGGTCGCGGTGCTGGCCGAGGTGGCGACCGCCCGGGCCTACAACCTGCCCGACGGCAGCCACCGGTCGACCAAGAAGCCCCGGTTGGAGGCGACCATCACCGACCGGCGGGGCTCGCTCACCGTGACCTTCTTCGGCGCACCGAGGCTCATCCAGTACTGGGCCAAGCAGCTCACTCCCGGGGCCCGCGGCATCTTCGCCGGGCGGGTGAAGGAGTTCAACCAGAAGCTCCAGCTGGCCCACCCGGACTTCGTGCTGGTCGACGAGGATGGCGCGGTGGTCAACGGCGCGGTCCGCAACGCCGACCTCGCCCTGGCCTCCCGAGCCGCCCTGGTCGGGCTCTATCCCGCGACGGGCAAGCTGCGGACCTGGACCATCGCCGACTGCGCCCAGCTTGCCCTCGCCTCGCTGGCCGGTATCGCCGACCCACTGCCGGAGTGGGTGAGGCAGGAGGCGGAGGTGATCGGGCTGGCGGAGGCCTTCACCGCGCTGCACCAGCCCGCAGACCGCTCCGAGATCGACCGCGGCCGCGACCGGCTGCGGTTCGACGAGGCCTTCGCCCTGCAGCTGACGATGGCCCGACGACGCGCGGACGCCGCGGCCCACGGTGCGACCCCCCGGCCCCGCCGCTCCGGCGGGCTGCTGGACGCCTTCGACGCCCGGCTACCCTTCACCCTGACCGCCGGCCAGGTCGAGGTCAGCGCCGAGATCATGGCCGAGCTGGCCCAGCCGCACCCGATGCAGCGGCTGCTGCAGGGCGAGGTCGGCTCGGGGAAGACCCTGGTCGCCCTCCGGGCCATGCTCGCGGTGGTGGACGCCGGCGGGCAGGCGGCCCTCCTGGCCCCGACGGAGGTCCTCGCCGCCCAGCACTTCGCCACCATCACCCGACTGCTCGGGGACCTGGCCGAGGGCGGCATGCTCGGCGCGGTCGAGCACGCGACCGGCATCGTGCTTGTCACCGGGTCGATGCCTGCCGCCCACAAGCGGGAGGCCCTGCTGCGGGCCGCGTCGGGGGAGGCGGGCCTGGTGGTCGGCACCCACGCCCTGCTGGGCACGGGGGTGCAGTTCGCCGACCTGGGCCTGGTCGAGGTGGACGAGCAGCATCGTTTCGGGGTCGAGCAGCGCGCCGCTCTCAGCGCCAAGGCGGTCACGCGCCCGCACGTGCTGGTCATGACGGCTACCCCGATCCCGCGGTCGGTGGCCATGACGGTGTTCGGTGACCTGGAGACCTCCACCCTGCGCGAGATCCCCGCCGGGCGGGCCGAGGTCTCCACCGTGGTCGTGGACACCCGGCGCCAACCCGGCTGGGTGGACCGGGCCTGGCAGCGAGTGGTGGAGGAGGTCGGGCAGGGCCGTCAGGCGTACGTGGTCTGCGCACGGATCTCG
>JBBQAB010000541.1:0-4616 GCA_038198385.1 Propionibacteriales bacterium | reverse complement strand
GCATCTTCTTGATGTGGTCGGCCAGCCGGGCGAGCGGCACCTGGCCCTCGCGGTCACCCATCACGATGCTGGTGACCTTGACCCCGTACGCCACCCGCTCGTGCTTCTTGACCTCACCGGCCAGCAGCTGACGGACCCGTCCGGGCTCGCCTTCCCCGATCAGCACCAGCCCACCGGGGCCCAGGGTGCGGTGGATCACGTCGCGGGTGCGGTTGGCCGCGATCACCGGCGAGGAGACCCACTGTTTGGGCAGCATCTGCAGCGCGACCTCCGCTGAGCCGGCCTGGCCGGCGTACCGCTTGAAGGTGGCCTTCTTGGCCCGCTGGACCAGCATGATCATGGCCAGCAGCACCCCGACCATCACCCCGAGCGCGATCAGGTAACCCAGGTTGGCCCAGGCGAGCCCGACGATGACGGCGATCACGATCGGGACCACGAACGCGGCCAGCAGCAGGAACGGCAGCTGCTTGTCGAACTCGTGCGTCAGCTGGTAGGCCCGAACGATCTGGCGTACGCGCCCCATGTCGGCCGGGTCGGTGCTCGCCTTCCGGCGGGCCTTCTCGGTCCGCTTGGCGTCCCGGACCGCGGACTTGGCGTCCTTGGCCTGCGTCTTGGCGTTCTTCGCGGCTGGGTCAGCCATACCGGTCTCTCCTTGCTGGGTCGTCACCACACTCTTTCACGATCGGCGCATTCCGCCGCCCCCCGGAGCGGGATCACTCCCGGAGCGGCGTCGAAACCGGTGGGGGTGGGTCCGGTCGGTCCGTGGGTCAGGGTGGCTAGCTGGTCGTGGTGACCAGGGAGCCGCGGGACTCCATCGCCTGCTGGTAGAGCCGACCGGCCCGGTACGACGAGCGCACGAGAGGTCCGCTCATCACCCCGGCGAAGCCGATCTCGGTCGCCTCGGCGGCCAGCTCGACGAACTCCTCCGGCTTCACCCAGCGCTCCACCGGGTGGTGGCGCGGGGAGGGCCGCAGGTACTGGGTGATGGTGATGAGCTCGGTGCCGGCGTCGTGCAGGTCGCGCAGCGCCTCCGAGATCTCCTCCCGGGTCTCACCCATCCCGAGGATCAGGTTCGACTTGGTGACCAGGTCGGCGGCGCGGGAGGACCGGAGCACGTCCAGCGAGCGCTCGTAGCGGAAACCGGGGCGGATCCGCTTGAAGATCCGAGGCACCGTCTCCACGTTGTGGGCGAAGACCTCGGGGCGGGTGTCGAACAGCTGCTCCAGGTAGGCCGGGTTGCCGGAGAAGTCCGGAGCCAGCATCTCGACCCCGGTGCCCGGGTTGAGCTCGTGGATCTTGCGGATGGTCTCGGCGTAGAGCCAGGCGCCCTCGTCGGGCAGGTCGTCGCGGCAGACCCCCGTGACGGTGGCGTAGCGGAGCTTCATCTTCTGCACCGACTCGGCCACCCGCAGCGGCTCGCCGGCGTCGAAGTCGGCGGGCTTGCCGGTGTCGATCTGGCAGAAGTCGCAGCGCCGGGTGCACTGGTCACCTCCGATGAGGAAGGTGGCCTCGCGGTCCTCCCAGCACTCGAAGATGTTGGGGCAGCCGGCCGACTGGCAGACCGTGTGCAGGTCCTCGCCCTTCACCATCTGCTGGAGCTCGCGGTACTCCGGGCCCATCCGGGCGGTCGTCTTGATCCACGAGGGCTTCTTCTCGATGGGCACGCTGGCGTTCCGGACTTCCAGGCGCAACATCTTGCGTCCTTCTGGGGCAATAGTCACGCGGTCCAGACTACTCGGAACTTCCAGCGACTCCTGGGCGTACCGTTCCGGGCGGCCGATGCCCGCCGTGCGACTAGGCCACGTCGCGTCGGCGGAAGATCAGCCACGAGGCCACCAGGAAGACCACGAGCACCACGAGCCAGTAGATCCCGCCGTCGGCAAGGGTGATCGTGTGCGAGATGGACTGCCCTTCCGACTCCTGGGTCGGCCCGGGGTAGTAGCTGTCGTAGGTCTGGCCGCTGTTCACGAAGGCGAGCAGGGTGTTCTCGGGGGTGAAGGACTTGACCTTCTGCAGCGTCGGGACGAGAAAGTAGAGGATGTTCAGCCCGATGTTCAGGAGGCCGTAGCCGACCAGCACCCCGATGGCCGCAGCCGTGTGCCGCGTCAGCAGGGCGATGGCGAAGCCCAGCAGAGCCATCACGACCACCATGCCGACCCCGCGTACGCCGGACTGCACCAGGCGGTCCAGACCGGTCAGAGGAAGGTCGTAGCCGGACGCGAGGAGGGCAGGGACCCCGACCGCCACCCCCAGCACCAGCGTGCCCAGCAGCCCGGTCCCCAGGGTCAGCGCCACCAGCTTGGAGACCAGGACCCGGCCGCGACGGGGCACGACGGTCAACCAGTTCGACAGCGACCCGCTGGTGAACTCCGCCCCGATGAAGGAGGCCCCGACCAGGAACGCGGAGAGCCCAGCGGCGAACGTTCCCAGGTCCACACTGAACCGCCCGATCTCGGTCAGGCTGCTCTGAGCCGGCAGGTAGTTGCTCAGCTGCGGCTCGTACTGGCACTCCTGGGGGCTGCCACCGCCGTCCAGGCACTCCTGCTCGGCCTTCTGGGCCTCAGGGTCGGCGTTGTAGGCCTGCTTGTCCGCCTCGTACGCGGACTGCGCCTGGGCCACGGTGTCGGCGCTGGGCGGTCGGACACTCGCGTTCACCCCGATCTGGAACAGACCGATGCCGAGGAGGGCGACCACGACCATGACAAGGGTGAGCCGTCGGCTGCGGAGCCGGTTCAGCTCGGCCAGGACCAGGCCCGTCACGAGGCCCTCCGCTCGTTGGTGGCACCCAGGTGCTCGGCCGAGGTCAGCTCCAGGAACACCGACTCGAGGTCGGCCCGGGCGAGGCTGACCTCACCGGCGTAGAGGCCCTGCTCGGCCAGGGTGCGGTTGACAGCAACCGGGTCGAGTCCCGCTGCGCTCTGGGTGACGGTCAGGCGCCAGCGGTCCAGCGGTGCGACCTGGTAGCCGGCCGCGGTCAGCACCTCGGCGGCCCGTCGCGGGTCCCCGACCCCGACCCGGACCGACTCCCCGCCCGCGGAGTTCAGGATCTGCTGGACGGGCCCCTCGGCCAGCAGTCGGCCGCGCCCGATGATGGAGACCGTGTCGGCCACCTGCTGGACCTCGTTGAGGATGTGGCTGGAGACGAGCACCGTCTTGCCGCGGTCGGCCAGCCCCCGCATGGTGGCCCGGATCTCGTGGATCCCGGCCGGGTCCAGCCCGTTGGTGGGCTCATCGAAGATCAGCAGGTCCGGGTCGCGGAGCAGCGTGCCGGCGATGGCCAGCCGCTGCTTCATGCCGAGTGAGTAGCTGCGGAACCGGTCCTGTCCGCGCTCCGCCAGGCCGACGTCGGCCAGCACCTCCGGCACCCGCCGACGGTCCACGCCGATGCCCTGGGCCAGCAGCTGGAGGTTCTTGCGACCCGTGAAGGCTGGGAAGAACTTCGGTGCCTCCACGATGGCGCCGATCCGGGCGACCACCGCCGGCAGCTGGTCGGGCATCGCCTGGTCGAAGACCCGCATCCCGCCGGAGTCGGGACGGACCAGTCCCAGCAGCATCCTGATGGTCGTGGTCTTGCCCGACCCGTTCGGTCCGAGAAAGCCGTGCACCCCACCGGACGGCACCAACAGGTCCAGCCCGTCGACCGCCGGTCGGGGTCCGCCCTTGGCGCGGTAGGTCTTGCGCAGCCCGGTGATCTCGACCGCGTACGGGCCGGTCAGGGCAGAGACGGGCGGAGCAGTCATGGCGGACCTTTCGGGGGGCAACGCGCCTCACCCTAACGGCGCTCCGGGTCAGCGCCGCCGACCGTGACCGGTATGTCGCCGCCCGGGTCGGGGCGCGCCGCGTTCCTAGACGGCGACCGTCAGCCCGTAGGTCACCGGGGTCCGGCCGGCGGCGTCGGGCTCGGGGGCCGTGGCGATATCGGGGGACTGCTCGTACGGCTCGAAGGCCAGGTAGCGCTCCAGATGTGGCCGCAGCACGTGGGCCACCTCCGGCAGGCTGAGGCTCTGGTCCAGCTCGGCGGACATCGAGGTGACGCCCACGTCGGTCAGCCCGCAGGGGATGATCCGATCGAAGGCGGCCAACTCGGGATCGACGTTGATCGCGAACCCGTGGGTCGTGGTTCCCGCCGACACCCGGACACCGATCGCGGCGATCTTGCGCTCGGGGCGGCTCTCGTCGGCGGCCAGCCACACCCCGGACCGACCCCGGACGCGGCCGGTGGCGAGGTCGTAGTCCGAGAACAGCGCGATCATCGCCTCCTCGAGGCGGCGGACGTAGTCGACGACGTACACCGTCTCGGGCAGCCGCACGATCGGGTAGCCGACCAGCTGGCCCGGCCCGTGCCAGGTGATCTTGCCGCCGCGGTCGACGTCGATGACCGGGGTGCCGTCCTGGGGGCGCTCCTGGGGCTCGGTCCGCCGGCCCGCGGTGTAGACGCTGGCGTGCTCGAGCAGCAGGACCGTGTCGGGCTGGGCGCCGGTCGACACCTCGGCGTGGACGGCCCGTTGCAGGTCCCAGGCCTCCTGGTAGTCGATCTGCTCGGCGCCGAGCTGCAGGTAGCGGAACTCCAGGCTCATGGCCGCGATTCTACGTGGGCTCCGCGGGGACCAGACGGG
>JBBQAB010000540.1:0-3486 GCA_038198385.1 Propionibacteriales bacterium | reverse complement strand
GGTGCCTCGGCGCCGGCGGCCGGGCGGGCCCGCACCGGGTCGGTCCCCCCCGCACCCAGCGAGCCGCGCAGGAAGGGCAGCCTGGCCAGCCCGAACCGCAGGTGGGCAGACCGCGACCGCTCCAGCGCCCGGAACTCGGCGATCTCCCGGTGGCTGTGCAGCAGGAACAGGTCACAGCCCACCCGGAAGGTGACGGCCCGGCGCGACGCCGGGATGCTGATGCCCGGCAGCCCGGTGACCAGGACCGGTCGTCGCGGCCCCCTCAGCGCCGCGGCTCCGCTCAGGGCGGCCACGACCGGGCCGGTGCAGGCCAGCAGGACCACGTCGGGCCGGGTCCGTCGGATCAGCTGCAGCAGGTCCCGACGTCGGAGCAGCGGGAGCCCGCCCCCACCGGCCGCGGCCCGCTGAGCAGGGGAGGGAGCGACCGGGTTGTCCAGGACCACCTGCGTGCTCGACCAACCCGTCGGCAGGGACGCCAGGGTGGCGAGGCTCCACTTGAGGTAGGAGTCGGTGTCGGCGACGGCGAGCACGCGCGGGGACGGGGTCCCGGCCGGGGACGCCGGACTCACTGCCATGGCCCCGAGACTAGGGAACCCGCGGCCCGAGGTCGAGCCGGTGCGGTCCGGCGCGCCGGATCCGCCCAGCCGCACCCGGAGAGCGGCCGGACCCGTCGCGGTCAGGTCGCGTCGGAGGTGGGGTCAGGCAGCTGCAGGAGGGCGTTCTCGACCACCTCGGCCATGGCCGGGTGGATCCAGTACTGTCCGCGCGCCACCTCGTGCGCGGTCTGACCAAAACTCATGGCCTGCAGCAGCGGCTGGATCAGGTTGGATGCCTGCGGCCCGACCAGGTGCGCGCCGAGCAGCTGCCCGGTCGCTGGGTCCCCGAGCAGCTTCACGAAATGCTCGGTGTCCTCCATGGCCCAGCCGTACGCGGTGCTGCCGTAGTCCTGCCGCACCACGACGTGCGGCACGCCGCGCTCCACCGCCTCCCGCTCGGTGAGGCCGACCGAGGCCACCTGCGGTTCGGAGAAGACGGCGTGCGGGACGAAGCGGTGGTCGCTGGCGACCATGGCCTCGGGATGCAGCAGGTTGTGCTGCACCACCCGCGCCTCGTGGTTGGCCACGTGCTTGAGCTGGAGGGGCGAGGACACGTCGCCGAGGGCGAACACCCCGTCGGCCGTGGTGCGCTGCTGGTCGTCGACCACGACGTAGCCGTGGTCGTCCACCTCGATGCCGGCGGCGGCAAGGTTGAGGGTGTCACCGTTGGGCGTCCGTCCGGTGGCCACCAGGAGCACGTCGGCCCCCAGGGTCACCACCTCACCGTCGGCACCGGCCACCTCGACCGCGACCCCGGTCCCGTCGGTGGACACCTTGTTCACCTGCGCCCCCAGGTGCAGCTCCACCCGCTCCCCCATCAGGCGGGTGAAGGTCGCGGAGACGTCGTCGTCCTCCTGGCGCAGCAGGCCCGGGGAGCGGTTGACCACGCTGACCCGGGTGCCGAAGGAGGCGAAGACGTGGGCGAACTCGGCGGCCACGAAGCCGCCGCCCAGGATGACCAACGACCGTGGCAGCTCGGCCAGCCGCATCACGGTGTCGGAGGTCTCGTAGCGCACCGCGTCCAGCCCGGGGACCGACGGCAGCTGGACCCGGCTCCCGGCCGCCAGCACGAAGCGGTCGGCGGCGATCACCCCGCCCGAGCCGGTGTCCAGGGTGCGGGGACCGACGAAGTGCGCGGCCTCGCTGAAGACGGTGACGTTCGCGTTGCGCTCCCGCCAGTCGCGCCCGCCGGCCGAGATCGGGTCGATCCGGCCGAAGATCCGGTCGCGGATGTCGGTCCAGCGCACCTGGTCCAGGCTCAGGTCCACCCCGAGGCGGGAGGAGCCGCCCGGCGCAGCCGCGAGGTCGGCGGGGTAGACGAACATCTTGGTCGGGATGCACCCCACGTTGAGGCAGGTGCCGCCGAAGACCCCCTTCTCGACCAGGGCCACGGACAGGCCCGAGAACCGTTCGTCGACGATGGAGTTGCCGGAACCGCTGCCGATGATGGCCAGGTCGAAGTGCTGCACGCCCCCCATCGTGCCAGCATGGCCCACGTGAGCTCTGGTGGACTGGGTGCGAGGTTGGGCGGTCACCGCCGGAACCGGATCGCCTATCTTGCCCTGCTTCGCCGGTCCGGGGACTACAGCTTGCGGTCGGTAGCCAGCCGTTCCACGGCCACCGCGATCGTCCTGGTCTCGTCGACCTTCAGCCACCGGGCCCCCCTCGCCGTGGCGCTGTGCCTGCTGGCCGCTCTGAGCAGCTACCTGCTCGCCGCAAACGAGTGGCACCTGCGCCGCGGGACGCAGCCCCGCTTCTGGCCCTCGGTGGTCTACCTGCGCGACGCCATCACCACCGACGGCGTGCACACCCTGAGCCTGGGGTCCTACCTCGAGATCCCCGGGGGGCTGATGCTGCTGGCCGTCCCCTCCTGGGTCGCCGTGGACGAGCCGGTCGAGCTCCGGCTGGTGATGCTCGGCGCCGGCACGGTCTTTCTGATCAGCTCCGCGGTGTCGATCTTCAACGACTACACCTGGTACAACCCTGCGGAGCGTCGACCGCCCGCCTGGCACGAGGTAACCCGGCTGATCTGCGGCCCCTTGGTCTGTGGCCTGGTTGCCGCGGTCAGCCTGCCCGCCCCGTGGGGGGTCGAGGCCAGGTTGGCGGTCTGGGTCATCTGCCTGACCCCGATCAGCATGTTCTTCCGGATCTCCGACACCGACATCATCGTGCACCAGCTCGCTCCCCTGGTGCGGGAGGAGTCCCATGCCGGGCGCGAGCTCGTCATCAGCGAGATGCACGGGGCCCTGTCGACGAACCTCCGGTTGCTGGAGCAGCAGGCCCGCCCGCTGCGGAACGTCGCGCCCTCGCTCTACGAGCTGGCGGTCAGTGCGAACAGCCGGCTGCGGGAGACCCTGACCCTCTCCCAGATCGACGCCGACAGCTCGTTCACGCTGCAGAACCTGGAGGCGCCGGTGCTGACCCTGGCCCGGGCCGTGGGGGCCAAGGCGGAGGTGGTCGTCACGCTCACCACGCTGAGCGGGGCCGACCACGACCTGTGCCACCTCGTCCTGAACGACCTGGTGGGGAACGCGTTGAACGCCGGGGCGGGGGCCATCACGGTCGAGATCGCGCAGTCGGGGCCCAAGATCCGGGTCGCGGTGACCGACGACGCTCCGCCCATGGCGTCCGGGGTGTGGAAGACTTCGGGCACGAGCTCGGCGAGGTTGGCGAGGCGACTGGCTGACCTGGGCGGATCGCTCGTGCTGCACCAGCACCTCCACCTCAAGACCGTCTCCGCACGCTGGACGGCCACCGACTTCCTACCCTGACAGGCCCCGATGGTGAATCCGGTAACCGTCCTGCTGGTCGACGACGTGCCCGGTGAGCGGGCCAACTTCCAGCTCGCCTTCGGTCCTCGGCTGAGCGTCGCCGTGTCGGTCGACCAGCT
>JBBQAB010000539.1:0-16441 GCA_038198385.1 Propionibacteriales bacterium | reverse complement strand
GGGCCCGCGGGGGGGCCGCCCCCCCCCCCCGGCGACCGGTAGGATGAGGTCTCCGCCGCGTCCGTGAAAGGCCCTGTCGTGTCGTCTCTCTCCGGTGATCTCAGCCCGGCTGGTGTGCCCTCTCCGTTCGAGACCCTCGGTCTCACGTTCGACGACGTGCTGCTGCAGCCCGCCGAGAGCGACGTGGTCCCGTCGGCGGTGGACACCTCCTCCTGGGTCTCCAAGCGGATCCGGGTCAAGCTGCCCCTGGTGTCCTCCCCCATGGACACCGTCACCGAGGCTCGGATGGCTGTCGCCATCGCCCGCCAGGGTGGTCTCGGCATCATCCACCGCAACCTGTCCATCGAGGACCAGGCCCACCAGGTCGACGTGGTCAAGCGCTCCGAGGCCGGCATGGTCGACGAGCCCATCACCATCGCCGCTAACGCCACCATCGGGGAAGCCGACGCGATGTGCGGCCGGTTCCGGATCTCCGGCGTGCCGGTGGTCGACGTCGACATGCGGCTGCTCGGGATCGTCACCAACCGCGACATGCGCTTCGAGAACGACCCGTCCCGCCTGGTCGGCGACGTGATGACCAAGATGCCGTTGGTCACGGGCCCGGTCGGGATCAGCGGAGACGACGCGATGCGGCTGCTGGCGCAGCACAAGATCGAGAAGCTGCCCCTGGTCGACGAGCAGGGGCGGCTGAAGGGTCTGATCACCCTCAAGGACTTCGTGAAGTCCGACCAGTACCCCGACGCGTCCAAGGACGACCTGGGCCGGCTCCGCGTCGGTGGCGCGGTGGGCTTCTTCGGTGACTCCTGGAAGCGCGCCATGTCGCTGATCGAGGAGGGTGTCGACCTGATCGTGGTCGACACCGCCCACGGGCACTCCCAGGGCGTGCTGGACATGGTCCGGCGGCTGAAGGCCGACCCGGCCGCGGCTGCGGTGGACATCGTCGGGGGCAACGTGGCCACCTACGCCGGGGCGAAGGCTCTGGTCGAGGCCGGGGTGGACGGGGTCAAGGTGGGGGTCGGGCCGGGCTCGATCTGCACCACCCGCGTCGTTGCCGGCGTCGGCGTCCCGCAGGTCACGGCCATCCACAACGCGGCGCGGGCCTGCCGCCCGGCCGGGGTCCCGCTGATCGGTGACGGCGGGCTGCAGTACTCCGGTGACATCGCCAAGGCCCTGGTGGCCGGGGCGGACACGGTGATGCTCGGCTCGCTGCTGGCCGGTTGTGAGGAGAGCCCAGGGGAACTGATCTTCCTCAACGGCAAGCAGTTCAAGACCTACCGTGGGATGGGCTCGCTCGGGGCCATGGCCTCCCGCGGCCGGAGCGCCTCCTACTCCAAGGACCGCTACTTCCAGGGCGACGTGACCAGCGACTCCCAGCTCATCGCGGAGGGGATCGAGGGTCAGGTGCCGTTCCGCGGTCCGTTGGCCGCAGTGGCCTACCAGCTGATCGGCGGCCTTCGGCAGTCGATGTTCTACACGGGGGCCTCCACCGTGCCACAGCTGCAGGAGCGGGGCTCGTTCGTCCGGATCACCTCCGCCGGGCTCCGCGAGTCTCACCCGCACGACATCCAGATGACCGTCGAAGCCCCCAACTACTCCGGCTGAGGGTGCAGCGGGCCGCCGTGGGTGGCCTAGGGTTCTTGTCGGTGTAGGCCTCGTCAACGGAGTGGGAGCAGCACATGTTCGAGATCGGCCGCAGCAAGCGGGCAGCGCAGGCGTTCGCGTTCGACGACGTCTCCATCGTGCCCTCGCGCCGGACCCGCGGTGAGGAGGAGGTCTCCCTCAGCTGGCGGATCGACGCCGCGACCTTCGCCTTCCCGCTGATCGCTGCCCCGATGGACTCGGTGATGTCGCCGGCCACCGCGATCGCGATGGGCCGGCTCGGCGGCCTCGGGGTGCTCAACCTCGAGGGTCTGTGGACGCGCTACGAGGACCCCACCGACCAGCTGGCCGAGATCGCGGGGATCGAGGACCCGACCGCAGCGACCCGGGCGATGCAGCACATCTACGCCGCCCCGATCCAGTCCGAGCTGATCGGCCAGCGGATCGCCGAGATCCGGGCTTCCGGGGTGCCGGCCGCCGGGTCGCTGTCGCCCCAGAACACCCAGGCGTACGCCAAGGCCGTCGTCGACTCCGGGGTGGATTTCTTCGTCATCCGCGGGACCACGGTCTCGGCGCAGCACGTCTCCTCGGAGAGCGAGCCGCTCAACCTCAGCCAGTTCATCTACGACTTGGACGTGCCCGTCATCGTCGGCGGCTGTGCGACCTACCAGGCCGCGCTGCACCTGATGCGGACCGGGGCGGCCGGGGTGCTCGTCGGCTTCGGTGGGGGAGCGGCCCACACCACCCGGTCGGTCCTCGGCATCGGCGTCCCGATGGCCTCGGCGGTCTCCGACGTCGCCGCGGCCCGCCGGGACTACCTGGACGAGTCCGGGGGCCGTTACGTGCACGTCATCGCCGACGGCTCGGTCGACCGCTCCGGCGACATCGCCAAGGCCATCGCCTGCGGGGCGGACGCGGTGATGGTGGGCTCGCCGCTGGCCAAGGCGTCCGAGGCGCCCGGCGCCGGTTACCACTGGGGCCCCGAGGCGTGGCACGAGAACCTTCCCCGCGGGGATCGGGTCCGGTTCGACACGGTCGGTACCCTGGAGGAGATACTGGTCGGCCCCTCCACCCTTCCCGACGGGACCATGAACCTGATGGGTGCGCTTCGCAAGTCCCTGGCGACCACCGGTTACACGGAGGTCAAGGAGTTCCAGCGGGTGGAGATCGTCGTCGGTTGAGCCGTCCCCTCCAGCCGCCGCCGGAGCGGTCCGGCTCTGGTGGCGCGTCCCGGCACTACAGGTGCCAGCGGAGACGACGGTCGACGGACCGTAGATCCTGCGGCCTCCTCGGGTCCTCCCGCGAAGAAGACCTGAGATCGACACGCCCAACCGGTTGCCTCGCTGAGGAATCCCCCCTAGGTTTCTCAGGGTTAACAACGTATCCGGCCGGCCTCCGTCGGTCCGAGGGGAGAACTTCGTGCGCAAGGCATTCATCGGCCTCTTAGGGCTGACGCTGGCATCGGGGCTGGTGGTGAGCGTGGGTGGTCCGGCGCTGGCCAGCCCGGGCGACCAGCAGACCCCGGCCGTCACCGGACGCGGGGACCGCGGCCCGCTCGCCACCAAGGCCGGAGGGCCGGTCGACGACAACCTGCCCAACGCGCTGGACGCCAAGCAGCAGGCGCTGCGGGCGGAGGCTCTCCACCTGGTCCTGACCGGGCAGCGCAAGGTCCAGACCATCAACGGCTCGAAGGTGGTGCGGGTCGGCACGAAGCCGGCCGGGCTCACCCCCGCCGAGCAGGCGAAGGTCAACGCGGGCGGGAAGGTCAAGCCCCGTACGGTCGACCAGTACGTGCAGCTGTCGCGTCAGCAGACCGACAAGATCTTCGTCGTGCTGACCGAGTTCGGCAACAAGCGCGGGACCGACATCGACCCCAAGTACGGCGACATCGACACCGACCCCACCACCCCCGGTCCGACAAAGTTCGACGGTCCGCTGCACAACCAGATCCCGGCACCGAACCGGAAGGTGGACAACTCCACCGTCTGGCAGAAGAACTACAGCGCGAAGTCCTTCCGCGACCTCTACTTCGGCACCGGCAAGAACGTGGAGTCGCTGAAGACCTACTACGAGAAGCAGTCCTCGGGCCGCTACTCGGTCGACGGCATGGTCACCAACTGGGTCAAGGTCCCCTACAACGAGGCCCGCTACGGACGCAGCAACGGCTTTCCGTGCGCCGGCATCGTCTGCAACAACACCTGGGCGCTGCTGACCGACGGTCTGGCCGAGTGGGTCAAAGAGCAGAAGAAGGCCGGCAAGTCCACCGCCGCCATCGCCAAGGCGCTCAAGTCCTACGACCACCAGGACCGCTACGACTACGACGGTGACGGCAACTTCAACGAGCCCGACGGCTACATCGACCACTTTCAGGTCGTGCACGCCGGTGGCGACCAGGCCGACGGCGACCCCATGCAGGGCGAGGACGCCATCTGGTCCCACCGCTGGTACGCCTACGGCAACCAGGTCGGGACGACCGGTCCGACCACCAACAAGCTGGGTGGCACCCAGATCGGGAACACCGGCCTCTGGGTCGGCGACTACACCATCCAGCCCGAGAACGGCGGCCTGTCGGTCTTCGCCCACGAGTTCGGCCACGACCTGGGTCTGCCGGACCACTACGACACCGCGGGCGGACCGGACAACGCGGTCAACTGGTGGACCCTGATGGCCCAGAGCCGGGCCCGGGCCAAGAACGACGTCGGCATCGGCACCCGTCCGGCCGACCTGGGGGCGTGGGACAAGCTGCAGCTCGACTGGCTCGACTACGACATCGCGGTGGCGGGGCAGAAGAAGTCCTTCAAGCTCGGCCCGCACGAGTACAACACCAAGAAGGCCCAGGGCCTGGTCGTCATCCTGCCCAAGAAGCAGGTGACCACCGAGCTGGTCACCCCCGCGAGCGGGGACAAGCAGTGGTGGAGCGGCTCAGCCGACAACCTCAGCAACAGCCTGACCCGTGAGGTAAGCATCCCGACCACACCGGCCGAGCTGACCTTCCAAGCCAACTTCGACATCGAGGAGGGCTACGACTACGGCCAGGTCCAGGTCGACGACGGCAGCGGCTGGAAGACGGTGAAGGGCAACATCTCCACCACCGAGACCAACGCCTTCGACGGTTCCTCCGGCGGCTGGGTCCCGGCCTCGTTCGACCTGTCGGCCTACGCCGGCAAGACCGTCCAGCTCCGGATCAACTACGTGACCGACGGCGGCGCCGCCGGCAACGACGACAACCCCGGCAACAACGGCCTGTTCGTGGACGATGTCAAGCTCGTCTCGGGTGGCACCGAGGTCTTCACCGACGGGGCCGAGAACGGCGCCAACGGCTGGACCGCCAGCGGCTTCACCATCGTCGGCGCGTCGGTCAGCCGGAGCTACGACCACTACTACGTGGCCAGCAACCGGACCTACACCTCCTACGACAAGTACCTCAAGACCGGGCCGTACAACTTCGGCTTCGCTCCGGCTCTGCCCGACAAGGTCGAGTTCTTCCCGTACCAGAACGGTCTTCTCGTCAACTACTGGGACACCTCCCAGGCTGACAACAACGAGTCCCAGCACCCTGGCCAGGGTCTGGTCCTGCCGATCGACGCGCACCCTGCGGCGATCACCCGCGGCGACGGCGCCATCTGGCGTGGTCGGATCCAGACCTACGACGCACCGTTCTCCCGTGAGCGGGCGGACTCCTTCACCCTCCACGTGAGCGGCAAGCCATACCGCATCAGCGGTCGTTCGGCGAACCCCTTGTTCGACGACACGCTGTCGTACTGGGACCCAGCCCAGCCCACCGTGGGGGTCAAGACACCCGGCGTCGGGGTCACCCTCCAGGTGACCAAGCAGTCGGGCACCTCCATGACGGTTCGTCTCGGCACCAGCATCCCGCTGTCCTCGACCGCCACCCTCAAGAGCGCACGCGCGGCCAACTGACCTCGCGCTTCCTCTGACGGCCCGCACCCGGGCCTCGACACGCCAGCGGCGCTCCTGCTTCGGCAGGGGCGCCGTTCGCGTTACCGGCCCTCCCCGGCGGGCGGCTGCACCCGGTCGGCCGGGACCGGCTGGGTCATGGTGCCGGACCGTCAGGGTCGTAGAGCCCGACCGTTGACGGGATGGTTGTTCCGGCAACGGTCTGCCCAACCGGGCCCGCCGGTAGGTGGGGGACTGCCACGGTCCTGACACGGTGCGCCGGTTCGGCCGCCCAGACCCCACCCCCTGGAGGACCGGTGTCCTGCTGCGCCGCAGTCCCGGGCCGGCCCGGCCCGGGCGAGCGCCGTGGGGGACGCTCCCGCCGCCGCCGACCGGCCCTGGTGGTCTCGTTCCTGCTGGCTCTCGTCGGCTCGGGACTGGGGACTTCGGCGGTGGCCGCGCCGATCCCCGTGCCGGTGCCTCCGCCGGCGGTCGGGGACACCGCCCGCTACATGGTCACCTTGGCCGACCCACCGGTCGCGACGTACCCCGGTGGGCTACCGGGCCTCGGTGCGCCACCACCCCGGCCCGGGGCGACGGGCTCGACCTCTCGGCCCCGCGCACGCTCGACTACCTGAGCTACCTCCGCCGGCGGCAGGCCCAGCTGGCGGCGGCAGTCGGGGTCCGCCCGACCCAGCGCTACAGCGTCGCGTTCACCGGCTTCGCGGCGGCCCTGACCCCGGAGCAGGTTCGGGTGCTGCGCTCCACCCCCGGGGTTCGTCGCGTCACCCCCGACGCCCTGGTGCACCTGAGCGACCAGAGCCGCAACGTGGACTACCTCCGACTGTCGGGCTCGACCAGTCTGTGGCAGCGGCTCGGCGGTCAGGCGAAAGCCGGTCGCGGTGTTGTGGTCGGCTCATCGACACCGGCATCTGGCCCGAGGCGGCCTCCTTCAGCGGCAAGGCGCTGGGGACGTCCGCACCGCCGAGCTCGGACCGCTACCGGCCCTATCGGGTCGGGAGCCGGATCCGGATTCGCAAGGCGGACGGAAACCTCTTCACCGGCACCTGCGAGACCGGGCAGCGCTTCAGCGCCCAGAGCTGCACGACCAAGATCGTCGGCGCGCGAAGCTTCGGCGTCGGGTGGCGGGCCGGGGTCACGGCCGCCGACGTGGACGACTTCAGCCCCCCGTGACGGTGACGGGCACGGCACCCGCACGGCCTCGACGGCCGCCGGTGCGACTGACGTCGCGGCGACGGTCGGCGGTCGCTCGGCCGGTCGGGTGAGCGGGGTGGCGCCCGCCGCCGTGATCGCGTCCTACAAGGCCCTGTGGACCTCGGCCAACGACGAGCAGAGCGGGGGCGTGGTCAGTGACCTGGTGGCGGCGGTCGACCAGCCCACGCTTCGGGTTCCTGTCCGGCACCTCGATGGCCGCGCCCCAGGTCGCCGGCCTGGCTGCCCTCTACCTCAGCCGCTCGCCGCTCGCCAGTCCGATGGCGGGCAAGGCCGCGCTGATGACCACGGCGACCGACAGCCGGACCTCCTCGGGGGCGGCCTCGACCAACGCGTACGCCCAGGGGGCCGGAGTCGTCCGGCCGGACCGGATGCTCGCGCCCGCGGTGGTGGTCGACGCCGGTCTGGCCGACTGGCAGGCCTACCTGGAGGCGCACGGGGTGCCCACCGGGTCCGGGGTAGCCCCCCCGCGACCCAGTCGACGACAACGCGCCCTCGATCGCGGTCGGCCGCCTCGCCGGGGTCCAGACCGTGACCCGGAGGCTGACCGCGACCCAGGCCGGTCGGGTCACCCTCCAGGCGGCGGTGCCCGGCTTCGGGGTCCGCGTCAGCCCGGCGGCCATCACCTTCGGAGCAGCCGGCCAGACCCGTAGGGTGCGGGTCACGTTCACCCGGACCACGGCCGCCCTGCAGCGGACCGCCTTCGGGGGGCTGACCGTCACCGGGTCGAAGGTGGCCTCCCGACTGCCCATCGCGCTCACCCCCAGCCTGCTGGCCGCTCCCGCCGCCGTCATCGGCGCCGGATCCGCCGGCTCGGCGACCCTGACCGTGCGGAGCGGGGTCGCGGGCCGGCTGACGACCACGGCGTACGGGCTGGCGCGGGGGCGCCTCCGCCACGGGGCGGTCAGCGTACGGGGTGACGCCACCCCGGTCCGGTCGACGGTGGCCGTCGCCCGGGGACCCGGGTGGTGCGGTTCTCCCTGGCCTCGGACCGGCCTGAGGCCGACGTCGACCTTTACGTCTACGCCGAGGTCGACGGCGAGATGGCGCTCGTGGCGGTCTCGGCGGGTGTCTCGGGCCGGGAGGAGGTGACCCTGCCGGCCCCAGAGGCGGGCGCATACGTCGTCGCGGTCGTCCGGTGGACCCACCCGGACAGACACGCAGCCCCTACACCCTGACGACCTACCTCGTCCCGGGCTCACCCGGCAGCCTGGTCGTCACCCCCGGGCACCAGACCACGGTCCCGGGCCAACCGGTGTCGGCCCAGGTCAGCTGGTCGGGACTCACGGCGGGCAGCTATCTCGGTTACCTGGCGTACGCGGGTCCAAGACTCGCTCCGCGCGGCACCCTGGTCGAGGTCGAGGTCGGCTAGCCCGGTTCGGAACGCCGAAACGACGCTACCTCAGCATTGAGATAGCGCCGTGCCCGATCCTGTCCAGGCCGTTCACCGAATCAACGGCCTGGTCAGGTCTTACGCGCGGTCGGCTGACCGATCCTCTCAGGTCAGCCCCGCGCTGGTTCTCGGCTGGCGCCCCGCGGAGGGGGCGCAGCAGGATCAGCTGTGCGTGCTCATCAGCCAGGCGTACAGGTAGGACCGGCTGTTGCCGTCGTCGATCCACTTGTCGTCCAGCTTCTCGGCCGTGGCAAGCGCGGTCTTGCGCTCGTCGTCCCCGGCCAGAGCGTCGTACATGAGCAGGTAGTCGCCGAACTTCTGGTCGAACTTGCCGCCACTGGTCGCCTCGGCGACGTTGGCCCGGATCCGTTCCGGGTCGCCGGCCAGGTAGGTCGAGGACGGGCTCATCGGGATCACCAGGATGCCGAGCATCGCCGCCGGCTCTGGGGAGAACCAGGTCGCGTAGTCACGCTTCCCACCCCAGTTGAGCGAGACGATCTTGTGGCCGAAGCCGTTGTAGACCGGCTGGGCGGCGTCGAAGTTGGTCCAGTAGGCCAGACCCGACTGAGCCTCGCTGGAGAGCATCCAGGTCGCCTCGGTCGTGAGCGGCTCGTTGCCGCTGGCCTTGCCCCACAGAGCCAGGCCAGTCCAGGCGGTGACCGCCTCGGAGCTGGACTCCTGGTTGTTGCCGTCGGCGAAGGGCGAGGTGCCCGAGGCCCACGAGTGACCCGCGTACGCGTCGAACACCCGGCGGTCCGGGAAGGCCTGGTTGCCACCGGCGGAGCCGATGTCGGCCGCCAACAGGTTCATCACCGGCGCGTACTGCTGCGCCAGAGCCGGGTCGTCTTGGGCCAGCACCCCGGCGGCGTACAGGAAGTAGCCGTAGTGGAAGTGGTGGTCGTTGAACTCGTCCGACCCGAAGGACGGCGTCAGACCGACCAGGCCCTTGGCCTGCTCGTCGTAGACGAAGCAGAAGGCGTCCCGCTGGGCACAGCCCTGCGGGTCCATCCACTTGCCCAGGGTCTCGGTCAGCTTGGCCTTCACCGCGGTGGCGGCGTCCTCAGCCCCCACCTGTTTGGCCAGCCGGTACAGCATGGCGGCCCGGTACAGGGCCTTGCCCCCGAAGTAGGTGTCGGCGGGGAAGGCAGGCAGGGCCGCGATGTCCTTGCGGACCTGGTCGGTGAGGACCTTCTTGTCCGCGTCGGAGACCGAGCCGAGGTCCAGGGACCCGGTCGGCGGCGACAGCGGCGAGGTGTAGCTGATCTGCTGCCCCGAGCACAGCCTGAGCGTGCCGTAGATGCTCGGGTAGGTGCCGAGGTCGCAGCCTGCCGTGGAGGTCAGGTTGGCCTGCTGGTGCGGCATCGTGGCGAACGCGGTGTCGCCGCTGGCGGTGTAGCCCAGCCGTGTGGTCACGACCTTGCCGCTGATGTCGTAGTCGACGGTGCTGCCGGTCACGGTGTTGCCGGCTAGAGCCGCCAGCTTGTCGGTCGACCCGTCGGTCGGGACGGGGAACCAGGTGGCCACCCCGCCCTTCTTGAGGTCGATGCTGCTGCCGTTGACACTGCCGTCGGACACGACCAGGCCGTACGTGGTCCCGCCGGCCTGCCCGGTCCAGAAGTCCCCGGTCTTGGTCAGGGCAAGGGCGGAGCTGAGCGTGCCGCCCGCAGCCGAGGTGTAGCTCACGAACGGGGAGCCCTCGGCGATCCGGGTCTGGCCCAGGACCTTGCCGGAGCCGTCGAGGCCCTCCATCGTGACGGTCAGGTTGTCGTAGGCGCTGACCCGGGAGCTGGCTGCCCCCGTGTCCACGGTGACATCGGCCTTGTAGCCGCCGGCGATGTTCTTCTCGGTGGTGAGGATGGTGGGCTGCCCGAAGGCGAAGCCCTTCTCGACCAGGCTGAACGACAGCGGCAGCGGGAACACCGGCTGCGCTGTGTCCCCGAAGGCCAGCCCCGAGAACCAGCGGTTGGTCGGCGGCACCAGGCCGTCGGCCAGCCGGGTGATCGGCAGCTCCTTGGGCACCTTGTGGACGACACCGTCGACCAGCGGGGTGATCTGCGAAGCGGGGAACACGTCCTGGGCCACGGTCTTGGTCGTGGGCCCCGTGCTGGTGTCCTGGCCGGTGGTTCCCGTGGTGGCGGGGGAGCAGGCCGCGACGCCGGTCGCCACGGTTACCGTGGCGACCAGCACGCGCAGGGCGGACCGGGTGGAGCGGGTGGTGTCTGGTGCGGTGGTGCGGTCATGCGTGGAGTGTCGGACGAACCGAAAACTCATTGCAGTCCGATCTGTCGGAGAAACTTGAAGGCCGTGTCACTCGGTCCGGCCAGCGGGCCGTCGTCACGCAGCTGCAGCGTGGCAACCACGGGCGTGCCGTCCTTGGTGAGGTCGGCCAGCGCCGGGTCGGTCAGCTGCGGGCTGTCGACGCGGACCTTGGTGGCGGCCTGGGCGTTCTCGGTGGCCACCTGGATGGTCGTCACCGTGCCGGTGATGCTCTGGTTGTTTGGCAGCAGGATCTTGGCCGTGGCGCCCTTCTGGACCCGCTCGTAGTCGCGGGGGGACAGCAGGTATCGGGCGTCGATGAACTGCGACTTGGCCACGGTGATGGTGGCCAGCGGCTGACCGTTGCCCAGCGCGTTGCCGGTCCGGGCGCTCAGGTCGCCGACCTGGCCGGCCACGGTGGCCTTGTAGGTGATGGTGGCGTTCTTCGTGTCGACGTCATAGGCGTCGGTGGAGGCCACGTTGATGTTGTTGTCAAGGTCCTGCTTGAGGGTGACGCTCTCGATCGTGAAGAGCTTCTGGCCCTTCTTGACCAAGTCGCCCTCCTTGACGAACTGCTTGCTCACGGTGCCGCCGTACGCCGCACCGACGTCGTAGGTGTCCGCGGCGACGGTGGCCGACAGGCTGGCCACCTTGGTCTGACGCTGGTTGAAGATCAGGGTCAAGACGGCCACGAGGGCGATGACGCCGAGGATGCCGGCGAGGAGTCGGAGTCGGGAGAGCCAGGTCATGAAACTACCTCTTTCTGGGCGCGCCGGGCGTAGCCGCCGGAGAGCGCGGGGTCGTGGTCGACCGCGGGGACAGGACTGGTCTGGGTGGTGGCCGCGCGCTGCGCGAAGGCCGGGACGTCGACGATCTCGGAGCCGTCGTCCACCTCGGCGGGGACGGTCTCCGGCTCGCGGTAGCCCAGCGTGGATTCGAGCTCCGGCGGAACGACCAGGGTGGTCATGAGCGCCGGGGTCATCTCGGGCTGGTCCTCGACCACGACGGTGCGCCGCGGGTGGTTGATCCGCCAGGCTTCCCGGAAGGCGACGATCATGAAGGCGCCGAGGATGACCGTGTTGGTCACGTTCCAGGCCGTGGCCAGGGTGAACTGGGTGTTGCCCAGGTCACGCCAGATGGCCACCACCGAGGTGAGCGCCAAGAAGACGAAGACCAGGACCTGGGGCATCATGAAGTTGAACGGCGACTCGGCCTTGGTCTTGCTGCCGGTCACGTGCCACTTCTGCTCCTTGCCGACGAAGGCGTTGAACAGCGCCTGGATGTAGATCGGGAAGGACACCGCGGCCAGCATCAGCACCTCCCAGCGGAACGAGCCGAGGGTGTAGAAGGCCAGCAGCACCTGCATGACGTAGAAGCCGGCGTAGAACAGCAGCCACGTGGTCCAGGTGATGTCGAGGTTCACGGGGCGGAGGTCGAAGAAGATCTCCAGCGGCGGGACCAGGAGCAGGATGCCGGGGGCGATTCCGGTCAGGTAGTGCGTCGCGGTGACCGTGTACATGATGCGCTGGTCCATCGTCAGCTTGCGCCGCGGGCTGAGCGGGTTGTGCGTGAACATGATCTCGAAGCCACCGGTGGCCCAGCGCAGCTGCTGTTTGGTGTAGGCCTCGATGGTCTCGGGGGCGTCGCCGACCGCCAGGGTCTTGGGGACGTAGATGGTCTTCCAGCCGCGCTCGTGCAGCATCAGCGAGGTCCAGACGTCCTCGGACTTGGAGTCGGTGTAGATGCCACCGACGTCGTTGACCGCGGCGCGACGGTAGATCACGTTCGTGCCGACGCAGAACGCGGCGTTGAAGTGGTTGCGGCCCGGCTGCACGAACTTGTAGAACACGGCCTGCATGTAACCCGCACCACGCGAGACCAGGTTGACCAGGTTGCCGTAGGTCTGCGGGGTCTGCACGAAGGCGACCGTGGCGTTCGCGAAGAACGGCACCGTCTCGACCAGAAAGTCCTCCCTGGGTACGAAGTCGGCGTCAAAGACGCAGAAGAAGTCACCCTTGGCGATGGACAGCGCGTGGTTGATGTTGCCGGCCTTGGCGCCGTTGCTGCTCAGGCGCCGGATGTAGAAGCAGCCGAGCTCGTCAGCCATGGCGCGGACCTCGTCGGAACGGCCGTCGTCGAGGATCCAGGTGCGGTGCTTGCCCTTGATCGCCATCGCGGCGGCCGCGGTGGCGCGGATCTTGGCGACGTCCTCGCCGTAGACGGTGATGAACACGTCGACGGCGACCTCTTTGCCGTCCAGCAGGACCGGCCAGAGCTCGGGGGAGTCCTTCAGCCCCGCGGCCTTGACCGCCTTCTTGCTGAACAGCTCACGCTGGGCGTCATAGAAGGCGAAGTCCCGCGGGCTCTTCGCGCCGGACAGGATCGTCCACATCGAGAGCAGGGCCTGGCTCACCAGGATGGTCTCGGCCACGATCACCAGGGCGTACGGCAGGAAGTCGCCGCGGTTGGACGGGTTGAGCAGGAACTGGGCGTAGAAGAGGATGCCCAGCGTCGCGATCAGCGCGATCAGGATCATCACGGGCGAGTACGGGTTGGCCGTCTCTGCCCTACGGGTCACAGGCACGTGTTTATCGACGCGTGCGAAGTCGTGGGCCGGTCTGGCCATAGGACTCTCCACAATTCGGTGTTGTGTAGGACGCGTCGAGGCGGATGGGCGAGATCACGGCCTACCGATGTGGTCACCGCAGACTCGGGCAAGTCTCCGGTGATCGATGGGCCGGTGTAGCTCGGTTCCGGCTCGACGATTGCGGCAGCTCTGCCACACGGAGGCTCGCGCACCTGCCCTGTCGTGAACTGGCGCCCCCGGGCCAGAGCGACCCGCTCAATCGGGCCGACTCTCCCGCCACTCAGTTGGGGCGGGACTCACATCAGGATTCGGAACCCGCGATCTCTCACGGCTCTCGGTCTGCGATGACTTCACTCTAAGGGACGTCCCGGGCCAGGTGCGCGAGCTTGCCGAGATTGCCTGACCGCAGGTGAACAGCAGGTCACGGGCGCATTTGTGAAGCCGGGCGTCGTCGGCGCAACTGGTATGGCGACGTGGTACCAGTGAACCCGTGCCTCGATCAGGCGTACGACACCGCACATCCAGCTCACGGGGTGAGCCCCGGTCCGACCATTGGTCCCCAGGTGGTATGTGACCAGCTGAGCCAGTGGTTGTGAACAGACGATGAACACCCGGAGCGGCGGGGGGAGGGGATGGGGTGGTGAACCTCACAGCCGGGAACGTCCCGACGGCGGCGCGCCCGGTCGCTACTACGCTGAGCGGATGGACGAGGCGGTCGCGCCGGACGCGACGCAGGACCAGGTGAGGGCCGAGCTCGCGCGGCTGCGGAACAGCATTGACAACATGGACGCCGCTCTGGTGCACCTGCTGGCCGAGCGCTTCAAGATCACCCAGCAGGTGGGGGTGCTCAAGGCCGACCACGGGCTGCCACCCGCCGACCCGGACCGGGAGGCCCGCCAGATCTCCCGTCTTCGCTCCCTTGCCGAGGAGGCTCGGCTCGACCCGGAGTTCGCCGAGAAGTTCCTGAACTTCGTGGTGGCCGAGGTCGTCCGGCACCACCGGGCCGTGCTGCAGGAGCGCCCCACCGCCCCCTAGACTCAGCCCTTTCCGAGCGGCCGAAGAGGACTGATGAGCCAGACCGAGATGGGCAGCGGACCAGGCCACGACCTGGTCATCGTGATCGACTTCGGGGCCCAGTACGCCCAGCTGATCGCCCGGCGTGTGCGCGAGGCCAACGTCTACTCCGAGATCATGCCGCACACCACGTCGGTGGCCGAGATCATGGCCCGCCGACCCAAGGCGATCATCCTGTCCGGCGGGCCCCAGTCGGTGTACGCCCCCGGGGCCCCGCAGGTCGACCGGCAGCTTTTCGTCTCCGGAGTGCCGTCGTTCGGCATCTGCTACGGCTTCCAGGCTATGGCCCGGGCGCTGGGGGGCGGCGTCGCGCGGACGGGGCTGAGCGAGTTCGGGCGGACCCGTGCCACCGTCGACGTCCCCGGCACGCTGCTGGCCGAACTGCCCGACACACTGCGGGTCTGGATGAGCCACGGCGACGCGGTGGCCGAGGCCCCCGCGGGCTTCACCGCCCTGGCCCACAGCGCCGGCGCACCCATCGCGGCGTTCGAGGACGCCGAGCGTGGCTTCGCCGGAGTGCAGTGGCACCCCGAGGTGCTGCACAGCCAGGCCGGACAGCTCGTGCTGCAGAACTTCCTCTACGACATCGCCGGCTGCTCGCAGGACTGGACCGCGGCCAACATCGTGGACGACTCGATCCGGGCCATCACGGCCCAGGTCGGGGGCAAGCACGTGATCTGCGGGCTGTCCGGCGGGGTTGACTCCGCGGTGGCGGCTGCTCTGGTCCAGCGGGCGGTCGGCGACCAGCTCACCTGTGTCTTCGTCGACCACGGTCTGCTGCGCCAGGGGGAGGCCGAGCAGGTCGAGCGCGACTACGTGGCCGCCACCGGGGTCGACCTCAAGGTCGTCGACGCCGCCGACCAGTTCCTGGACGCGCTGGCCGGGGTCACCGACCCCGAGACCAAGCGGAAGATCATCGGGCGGGAGTTCATCCGCACCTTCGAGGCTGCGGCCCGCGGGGTGGTCGGGGAGGCCGGGGACGTCGAGTTCCTGGTCCAGGGCACCCTGTATCCCGACGTGGTCGAGTCCGGTGGCGGCGAGGGGGCGGCCAACATCAAGAGCCACCACAACGTCGGTGGGCTGCCCGATGACCTGCAGTTCCAGCTGGTCGAGCCCCTGCGGGCCCTGTTCAAGGACGAGGTGCGGGCGGTCGGGGAGCAGCTCGGGCTGCCGCCGGCGATCGTCTGGCGGCACCCCTTCCCCGGACCCGGTCTGGGCATCCGGATCATCGGGGAGGTCACCCGCGACCGGGTGGCCATCCTGCAGCAGGCCGACGCCATCGCCCGTGCTGAGCTCACCGCGGCCGGTCTGGACCGCGACATCTGGCAGTTCCCAGTGGTGCTGCTCGCTGACGTCCGCTCGGTCGGGGTCCAGGGGGACGGGCGGACGTACGGGCACCCGATCGTGCTCCGACCTGTGACCAGCGAGGACGCCATGACCGCCGACTGGGGCCGGCTGCCCTACGACGTGCTCGAGACGATCAGCACCCGGATCACCAACGAGGTCCGTGAGGTCAACCGGGTCGTGGTGGACATCACCAGCAAGCCGCCGGGCACCATCGAGTGGGAGTGAGCCGGGCCTAGCCCCGCGTCGGTGGGGGGCCAGGTCGGCGGCGTTCCGGCCCGGTCCGGGCCCGCGGGAGTCTGCTCGGGTCCCGACCTAGACTGACGTCGTTCGAATCACCTCTGCAGACCAAGGAAACCGTCGTGAGTGACACCACCGCCCCGTCCACCACAGGCAGCGCCCGCGTCAAGCGCGGCATGGCCGAGATGCTGAAGGGCGGGGTGATCATGGACGTGGTCACCGCCGAGCAGGCCAAGATCGCCGAGGACGCCGGCGCAGTGGCCGTGATGGCCCTCGAGCGCGTCCCCGCCGACATCCGCGCCCAGGGCGGCGTCTCCCGGATGAGTGACCCGGACATGATCGACTCGATCATCGAGACCGTCTCCATCCCCGTGATGGCCAAGGCCCGGATCGGGCACTTCGTCGAGGCCGCCGTGCTGCAGTCCCTCGGCGTGGACTACGTCGACGAGTCCGAGGTCCTCACGCCGGCCGACTACGCCAACCACATCGACAAGTGGCAGTTCAGCGTGCCCTTCGTGTGCGGCGCGACCAACCTGGGCGAGGCGCTGCGCCGGATCACCGAGGGTGCGGCCATGATCCGCTCCAAGGGTGAGGCCGGCACCGGCGACGTCTCCAACGCCACCATGCACATGCGCAAGATCGGTGGCGAGATCCGTCGGCTCTCCTCCATGACCCCCGACGAGCTGTTCGTCGCGGCAAAGGAGCTGCAGGCCCCGTACGACCTGGTCGCCGAGGTGGCCGCCAACGGCAAGCTCCCGGTGGTGCTGTTCACCGCCGGCGGCATCGCCACCCCCGCTGACGCGGCCATGATGATGCGT
>JBBQAB010000538.1:0-2350 GCA_038198385.1 Propionibacteriales bacterium | reverse complement strand
CGCTACGTGCTCGACATGTTTTCCTACCCCTCCGGTGACCTGCATATGGGACACGCGGAGGCGTACGTGATGGCCGACGTGGTCGCCCGGCACCTCAAGCTGCAGGGCTTCGACGTGCTGCACCCGATCGGCTGGGACTCCTTCGGGCTGCCCGCGGAGAACGCCGCGATCAAGCGCAACGCCCACCCGGCGGAGTGGACCTCCACCAATATCGAGACCCAGGCGACGTCGTTCCGCCGCTACGGTCTGAGCCTGGACTGGTCCCGGCGGCTGCACACCTCCACCCCGGGGTACTACCGCTGGACCCAGTGGCTGTTCCTGCGCTTCCGCGAGCGCGGCCTGGCCTACCGCAAGGCCAGCTACGTCAACTGGTGCCCGGTCGACCAGACCGTGCTGGCCAACGAGCAGGTCGTGGGCGGCCTGTGCGAGCGGTGCAGCGCCGTGGTCACCAAGCGCCGGCTGACCCAGTGGTACTTCAAGACCACCGAGTACGCCCAGCGACTGCTGGACGACATGGTCGAGCTGGAGGGCGGCTGGCCCGAGCGGGTGCTGACCATGCAGCGCAACTGGATCGGTCGGTCCGAGGGGGCCTACGTCGACTTCGAGGTGGAGGGCCGCTCCGAGCCCGTCACCGTCTTCACGACCCGTCCCGACACCCTCTACGGTGCGACCTTCTTCGTCGTCGCCCCGGATGCCGCGCTGGCCTCGGAGCTGGTGGCCGACGAGCAGCGGGACGCCTTCGAGGACTACCTGGAGGCGACCAAGCGCGCCACCGAGATCGAGCGGCAGTCCACCGACCGGGACAAGACGGGGGTGTTCCTGGGCGTCTACGCCGTCAACCCCGCCAACGGCGAGAAGATCCCGGTGTACGCGGCCGACTACGTGCTGGCCGAGTACGGCACCGGTGCGGTGATGGCCGTGCCGGCGCACGACCAGCGCGACCTGGACTTCGCCCGCGCGTTCGACCTGCCGGTCCGTGAGGTCGTGGACACCGGAGCCGAGGACCCGTCGGTCTCCGGCGTGGCCACCTCCGGCGACGGGGCGTACGTCAACTCTGGTGACCTGGACGGGCTGTCCGACAAGGCGGCCGGCATCCGCTCGATCATCGAGCAGCTCGAGGCCGACGGGGTCGGCAAGGGTGCGGTCACCTACCGGCTGCGCGACTGGCTGCTGAGCCGGCAGCGCTACTGGGGCTGCCCGATCCCGATCATCCACTGCGCCACCTGTGGTGAGGTCGCGGTGCCCGACGACCAGCTGCCGGTCGAGCTGCCCTACCTGAAGGGGGCGGACCTGGCCCCCAAGGGCACCGCGCCGCTGGCCGCGGCCACCGACTGGGTCAACGTCGACTGCCCGCAGTGCGGGGGCCCGGCCACCCGGGACACCGACACCATGGACACTTTCGTGGACTCGTCCTGGTACTTCTTCCGCTACTGCTCGCCGGGATACACCGAGGGTCCCTTCGACCCCGACGACGTCCGTCGCTGGATGCCGGTCGCGCAGTACGTGGGCGGGGTGGAGCACGCGATCCTGCACCTGCTCTACATGCGGTTCTTCACCAAGGTCCTCTACGACATGAACATGGTCGACTTCGTCGAGCCCATGCGTCGGCTGCTCAACCAGGGCCAGGTCATCAACCAGGGCCGCTCCATGAGCAAGTCGCTGGGTAACGGGGTCGACCTGGGCGCTCAGATCGACCAGTTCGGGGTGGACGCCGTACGGCTGACCGTTGTCTTCGCGGGGCCCCCGGAGGAGGACATCGACTGGGCCGACGTGTCGCCGGCCGGGTCACTGAAGTTCCTGCAGCGGGCCTACCGGCTGGCCGAGGAGGTCACCAGCGCGGTGGGGACCGCCCCGGCCGGTGGCCAGGCGACGCTGCGTCAGGAGACCCACCGGCTGCTGGCCGACATCGACCAGCTGCTGGCGGGCCAGCGGTTGAACGTGGTGGTGGCCCGGATCATGGAACTGGTCAACGCTACGCGCAAGGTGCTCGACGCCGGCGGCGCGGGCGACCCGGCGGTCCGTGAGGCGGCCGAGGTCGTCACGGTCGCGCTGAGCCTGTTCGCTCCGTACGTGGCCGAGGAGATGTGGGAGCTGCTGGGAAACCCGCCCTCGGTGGCGAACACCCACTGGCCGCAGGTCGACCCGGCCCTACTGGTCGCGGAGTCGGTGACGTGTGTGCTGCAGGTCCAGGGCAAGGTACGGGGCCGAGTCGAGGTGCCCCCGGACGTGACTGAGGCGGAGCTGCGGGCGCTCGCGCTGGCCGATGAGGGTGTCGTCCGGGCGCTGGCCGGGCGCGAGGTGGCCAAGGTCATCGTGCGCGCGCCGAAGCTCGTCAGCATCGTCCCGGCCT
>JBBQAB010000537.1:0-2909 GCA_038198385.1 Propionibacteriales bacterium | reverse complement strand
GAGGTGCAGCGCGGCGGCCTGCCCCACGGGCGAGACGTCGGTCGGACCGTGGAAGCCGGTCCGGATCTGGTAGACCGCGGCGAAGTCCACGAGCCTGCGCAGGGCAGTGATGCCGCCGGCATGGGTGACCGCGCTGCGGACGTAGTCGATGAGCTGCTCGGTGATGAGGGTCTGGTAGTCGTACACCGTGTTGAAGACCTCGCCGATGGCGAGCGGGGTCGTGGTCTGGGACCGGACGCGGCGGAGTGACTCCTGGTTCTCCCCCGGCGTGCAGTCCTCGAGCCAGAACAGGTCGTACGGCTCGAGCGACCGCCCCAGGATGGCCGCCTCGTTCGGGCTCAGCCGGTGGTGGGCGTCGTGCAGCAGGACCAGCTCGGGGCCGAACCTCTCCCGGACGGCGGCGAAGACCGCGGGAATGTGGCGCAGGTAGGCCCGGCTGTCCCACTCCTCCACGGCGGGGGTGGCCGAGCGGCTCGCCGGCTCGTAGTCGTCGCGCTGCCCCGGCTCCTGGTCGGTCCCGACCCCGTACACCTGGCCGAGACCCGGCACCGCGGCCTGCACCCGGATGGCCCGGAACCCCTGGTCCAGGTGGTTCTGGATCGAGGTGAACAGGGACGGCAGGTCGGACCCGGAGGCGTGTCCGTAGGCCAGCGCTCCGGTCCGGGACGCCCCGCCGAGCAGCTGGTAGACCGGCTGCCCGGTGACCTTGCCCAGGATGTCCCACAGGGCCACGTCGACGGCGGCGATCGCGGCCATGGTCACCGGCCCGCGCCGCCAGTAGGCCCCCCGGTAGAGGTACTGCCAGGTGTCCTCGATGGCGTACGGGTCACGTCCCAGCAGCAGGGGGACGACGTGCTCCTGCAGGTAGGCCACGACGGACAGCTCGCGCCCGTTCAGGGTGGCGTCGCCCAGGCCCGTCACCCCGTCGGAGGTGGTGAGGCGCAAGGTGACGAAGTTGCGACCGGGGCTCGTGAGGAGCACCTCGGCGCGCTCGATGGTCGTCATGGCCCTGCCCTTCGGTGGAAACGGGATGGTGGTCCTAGTCCGTGCGCCGGGCGTACGCGGCAAGCGGCAGGTGGTAGGTCAGGTCGGTGGCGGTCTCGGCGGCCTCGTCCATCGTCAGTCGGTGCTCGGCCACCAGCCTGGCCAGGTAGCCGGCGTCGATCCGGCGGGCCAGGTCGTGCCGGGCCGGGATGCTGGCGAACGCACGGGTGTCGTCCACGAAGCCGGTGGTGTTGTAGAAGCCGGCGGTCTCGATGACCTGCTCGCGGAACCGCGCCATCCCGCCCGGGGAGTCCAGGAACCACCAGGGGGCCCCGAGCTTGACCGAGGGGTACGCGCCGGCGAGCGGGGCCAGCTCGCGGGAGTAGACCGTCTCGTCGATGGTGAACAGGATCATCCGGAACCCGGGGTCGAGCCCGAACGCGTTGAGCAACGGCTGCAGCGACCGGGTGAACTCGACCGAGCGGGGGATGTCGAAGCCCTTGTCCGCCCCGAACGCGGCCAGGATCGAGGGCGAGTGGTTGCGCCGCACACCGGGGTGCAGCTGCATGACCAGTCCGTCCTCGACCGACATCCGAGCACTCTCGAAGAGCATGTTCCCGGCGAACGCCTGGGCTTGCGCCGCGGACACGGGCCCCCGCAGCGCGGCGGCGAAGATGCGCTCGGCCTCCGCGGCGTCGAGCGGGGTCGTGTCCGCGGTGTCGTGGCCGTGGTCGGTGGCCCGGGCCCCGGCCGCGACGAAGGCGGTCCGGCGCTGCTCGAGCGCGGCCAGGAAGCTCGGATAGTTGAGCACCTCGACCCCGCTGCTCGCCGACAGGGCCTCGACACCGGATCGCCAGTGGGTCCGGTCGGGATAGAACAGGGCGTCGGGACGGAAGGTCGGGACGACGCGCTCGCCCCAGCCCTCGGCGGCGAGCGCCGCGTGGTCGGCGAGGTCCGAGGCCGGTGTGTCGGTGGTGCTCAGCACCTCGATCCGGAAGCGGTCGAACAGCTCCCGGATCCGGAACTCCGGGGTGGCCAGGGTCTCGACCAGGGAGTCGTAGAGCGCGTCCGCGTTCTCCGCCGAGGGCTCCTGGGTGAGGCCGAAGACCTCCACCAGCTCGTGCTCGAGCCAGTACCGCGTGGGGGTGCCCCGGAACAGCTTCCAGCTCTCGGCGAACCGCCGCCAGACCAGCCGGTGGTCCCGCTCGTACGGGGCGTCGGGATCCAGCGGAGCCACACCGAGGTCAGCCGGCGACGCGCCCTGGGACACCAGCATCCGGACCAGGTAGTGGTCCGGGATGATGAAGAGCTCGGCAGGGTCGCCGAAACCCTCGTTGCGTCGGATGGCCCCCACGTCGATGTGGCCGTGCATCGAGATGATCGGCAGGTCGGCGACGTGCTGGTAGAGGCCGCGGGCGATCGCCCGGACGTTCGGCTCGGTGGGCAGGGCCCGGTCGGGGTGCAGCACCCACGGCGTAGGCATCACAGGTCTCCTCGTTGAAACAAGATGAAACAACTTGCAGGCGCGGCGAGCTCGGCGGTCGAAAGGTCCGCTCATCACTTTACCGTCTGACCAGGCTGAATCTAGCAGAACAGTGTCCGCCTGCCTACGAAGAAGGTTCCACGTCGACACTTCCCGACTAACCATTGACATTTTTTGAAAACGTTTGCAGACTGAGGGGGCGAGGTCGTCGGGCCGACGCAGCGGCACACACGAAGGGGTGGTGAGCCATGGCGGTGACGATCCGTGACGTGGCCCGGGAAGCGGGCGTCTCCATCTCGACCGTGTCCCGGTCGCTGTCCGCACCGGACAGCGTGGCCGAGGGAACCCGGCTCCGGGTCCAAAGTGCCGCCCGGGCGATGGGCTACCAGCCCAACCGGTCCGCCCGCGGCCGGATCACCGGCCGCACCGGCTGCCGGGGGCT
>JBBQAB010000536.1:0-6831 GCA_038198385.1 Propionibacteriales bacterium | reverse complement strand
GCGGACGTTCAGGGTTGGCGGTCGGGTCCGGACCGACGACGGGGCCACCCCGAGGACCGGGTCGGACCCGGCTCCTAGACTGGGCGACCACAGTTACCCACGTCGGACAGCGATGTCCGGCCGCAGACAGGAGCGACCGTGTCGTCGGACCCCACCGCAGCACCCACCCCCGGCAGCCCCCAAGAGCCGAAGAACACCGAAGAGCCGAAGAACACCGACGGGGCCGACTCGCAGGAGTACGGCAGCCTCAGCGTCGAGGACGACCCCGAGGGGACGGTCGACCCCGCCGACCTCGCCGGCACCGCCGACGAGTCGGACGAGGACGCCAGCTAACCGCTGCAGACCCGCGGTCAGCCCGCGAACCCGTTGGCCAGGACCACGAGGCGCTCGAACCCGGCGCTGAACCGGTCCTGGTCGATCGGGGTCGAGGTGTACTGCCAGAAGGACGAGGTCTTCCACGTGCCCGGCAGGACGCCGGGGGTGGTGGTCCCGTAGCGGGCCGCCCAGAGCGGGTTGGTGGTCGTGAACCGGCCGGTGTTGCCCGTGCACCGGTTCCACCAGTCCGCCGTGGTGTAGATGACCGCATCCCGGGTCGTGAGCCGCTTGTACTCGGTGGTGAACGATGCGATCCAGGCGACCATCGTGGCCTGGCTCAGGCCGTAGCAGGTGGCCCCGTACGGGTTGTACTCGATGTCGAGGACTCCGGGCAGCGTCCGACCGTCAAGGGTCCAGGCGCCGCCGTTCTTGACGAAGTAGGCCGCCTGGGTCGTGCCACTGGAGGACTTCGGGTTGGCGAAGTGGTAGGCGCCCCGCATCATTCCCACCGCAGCGGCGCCGCTGGTCTGGCTGCCGAAGTACGGGTTCTTGTAGTAGGTGCCCTCGGTGGCCTTGACGTAGGCGAACTGACGACCGGAGGCGGCCCAGGAGCGCCAGCTGATGTTCTTCTGGTAGCTCGCCACGTCGATCCCGAGCACCCCGGTTGGCGTGTACGCCTTCGCCGACGCCATCGGGGAGGGAGCGGGGGCCACCGAGCGACTGACCGTCTGATGGTTCCAGCCCATGGTCGCGTTGCCGGGCTGCAGACCGGAGCGGGCGGCGGCCGAGGTCAGGTGCTGCCGAGGGGTCTGGGCGGCGGCCGAGGTCAGATGCTGCGGAGGGGTCTGGGCGGCGGCCGGCCCGGCGGCCAGGCCGGTCAGACCAGCGACGAGGGCGAGGAGAGCGACCGCTGAACGGCGTCGAAGGAGGCGGGGGAGGGGCACGGGGGGTCCTTGTCTTGGCGTGGGAGAGCGCTCCCCGCCCGACCCGGCGCGAGCCGGGCCAGCACCCCGAGCACGCGAGGAGACTGCGGTTAGCGTAAAGAGAACGTGACCGACCGGGCCGGGTCTCGCCGAAGCCGTTATGAAAACGTGGCCGCTTTCTCACGGGACACGACCCTGCGACCCGGCCGCCGATCTAGGGTGCGACGTCTGCGCCGTGCCGCTTCTCGTTGTTGTGACCCTTCTCGATGATCACCAGGTTGTGGTAGGCGTGCACGGCGACGACGTAACGCTGGGCGTAGGTGGGCTCGTGCCCGGCCGGGGTGAACTCCTCGTAGTTCAGGTCGTCCAGCAGCCGCTTCACGAAGGCCATCGAGGTGTGGGTCGCCGCCAGGTCGTGAGAGCCGCCGTACCCCTCCCAGTAGGAGGTCTGGGTGTCCTCGATCGCGTAGACGCCCCCGATCGGCAGCAGCGGGAACAGCACGGAGAACGTCTCGATGATGTGCTCGCTGCGGTGGCTCCCGTCGTCGATGACCACCTGTAGGTTGTCCGCGTCGGCCACGATGGCCCGGAGCAGGTCGGCGTCGGTCTGGCTCCCCTGGAAGGCCCGGATCCGGTCGGCGTTCACGAACGACTTGTCCACGATGTCCAGCCCGAGGATCTGGGCCCGCGGGAAGAACTCCCGCCACATCCGCAGGGACGCCCCGCCGGTGCCCTCCTTGCGGTAACCGCCGATGCCGATCTCGAGCAGGGTGAAGGCGTCGTCCTTGAGGTGCCGCAGGTGCCGCTCGTAGTGCGGCGGGTAGCGGTGCGGACCCCACTTGTCGGTGCCGAAATGACGGGCCAGCCAGCTGAGGTCACGCTCCGACAGCGGCACCGGCGTACGCCGCCTCTTCCGCTCCGCACGCTCGGCCGCCGCCTGCCGGCGGCTCTCCCTCCTGGCCCGGGCGGCGTCCCGCTCGGCCGTGGACGGGTCGAGCCGCCGGAGTCGCTGGTAGACCTCCGGCGACAGCACGGGCTTCACGTGGCGCACGATCAGGTCTCGCAGCACAGCGCTCCTCGGTCGGGTTCGCACCAGTATGCCGAGCGGGCCGGGGACCGGCCGGCTCGACACGGACCATCCGGGTGCGGGCTCGCCCGGGCGGGCCGACCGCTTCGTCCCCCTCAGCCCTAGGCCGGGGTCGGCTCCCCCGCCGAGGCCTCCAGCGCCCGGACCCGTCGACGCTCACCCCGCCGCTCAACCAGGCTGTAGAGCACCGGGACCAGCACAAGGGTCAGCAGCGTCGAGGAGACGAGCCCGCCGATCACCACCACGGCCAGCGGCCGGGAGATGAAGGCCCCGCCCCCGGTCAGTCCCAGACCCATCGGGATCAGCGCGAAGATCGTGGCGGTGGCGGTCATGATGATCGGGCGCAGCCGCAGCCGCGCACCGTCGGTGACCGCGGTGGTCAGGTCCTCGCCCTGCTCGCGGTATTTGTTGATCAGGTCGATCAGCACGATCGCGTTGGTGACCACGATGCCGATCAGCATGAGCAGCCCGACCATCGACGGCACCCCCAGCGCCGTGTCGGTGAGCAGCAGAGCAGCGACCGCCCCCGTCGCGGCGAAGGGGATCGAGATCAGCAGCACCAGCGGCTGAGCCAGGCTCCGGAACGTCGCCACCATGATGAGGAACACCAAGACGATGGCCAGCAGCATGGCCAACCCGAGCTGACGGAAGGCGTCCTGCTGGTCCTGGGAGGCCCCCCCGAGCGCCACCGTGACGCCTGGGGGCACGTTGTCGAGGGCGTCGATCTTGGTCTGCAGGGTCTTGGTCAAGGCGCCCAGGTCACTGGTGTCCGGGGTGCCGGAGACGGTCACCGCACGGGTGCCGTCGATGTGGGTCACCGTGCTCGGCGCCTGAACACTCGTCACCGCAGCCAGGTCGGCCACCGTGAGCGGGGTGGCGCGGACGTCGGCCAGCGCTTTCTGCTGGTCACTGAGCTCGGTCTGCTGCGCCCGCTGGTCCGCGCTCTTGCGGACCTGGTCGGTGAGGCTGGTCAGCTGCTGGTCGAGCTGGGTGATGCCGTCGTCGGCCTGCGTCACCTCGGCGGTGAGCTGGGCGACCTGCTGGGCCCACTGCTGCCGTGCGAGCCGGGCCGCCAGCTGCGTGGCGGTCAGGCCCGGGGGCTGCTGCGGGGCCGGACCCGCCGGGACCGGGCCGGCCGGAGCAGCCGGGGCCGGGGGCGGGGACGCCTTGAGCTGGGCGAGCTGCTTGCGCGTCTTGGCCAGGCTGGAGACCGCCTTGGCCCGCTGGTCGACGAGCTTCTGACGCTGGTCGGCGGTGGCCTGGTCGGCTTCGCGCTGGACCGTCTTGGTGGCCGCCGCCTGCTTGGCGGTGAGCTTGTCGGAGGCCTTGGTCTGGGCCTTCTGCTGCTGCAGCTGGCTGACCGGGAGGACCAGGCCCTTGATCGAGGCGGGGCTCGCGTCGGAGGCCTGGCTGCGGACCATGATGTCGCGCGACTGGCCGGCCAGGACGACCGAGCCGACCTGGGTGCCCCGCAAGGCGTCGGAGATGGCCTGGCCGATCTCGGACTGGGTGAAGCCCTGGGCCGCGGCCTTCTTCTTGTCCACGTTCACCTGGAGCACCGGGCGCTCCTCGGCCAGGTCGCTCGTCACGTCCTTGACCCCCGGCGTGCCGGTCAGCAGGCTCTGCACCTGACCGGCGGCGGTGCGGAGCTTGGCCTCGTCGTCACCGGTCACCGTGACGGTCAGGGCCGAGGTCGATCCCTGCGTGTTGACCGACCCAAGGGTGATCTCGCCCAGGTCGGGACGCTCGGCGAACCGGTTGGTGAGCTCGCTGCGTACGGCGTCCCAGTCCTTCTCGTTGCCCACGTTGGCGATGACCGAGGAGCTGTTGGACCCGCCCGCTCCCACGGTGGTCAGATAGCTGGTGACCCCGGGGGTCGCGGCGAGGATGTCCTCGACCTTGCCGGCGGCGTCGCTGGTCGCGCTCAGACGGGTGCCGACGGGGAGCTTCTGGCTGATCTGGACGGCAGTCTTGTCCGCCACCGAGCCCAGGAAGTCGGTCTTCAGCAAGGTGGCGGAGGCCAGCGTGCCGCCGAAGATGAGGGCGGCGGCCACCAGCACGATCACCGGGCGGCGCAGGGCGAAGGCCAGGATGGGCAGATAGCCGCGCTGCAGCCGGGTGACCTTCCGCTCGTCGTGCTCGACCCCCCGCTGGGCGGTCGCGGCGGCCACGTCGCGGCGCCGCGGGCGCAGGAACCAGTAGGCGAGCACCGGGACGATGGTCATGGAGACCAGCAGGGAGGCCACCAGCGCCACCGCGATGGTCAGGGCGAAGGGCCGGAACAGCTCACCGACCACGCCGGAGACAAGCGCGACCGGAAGGAAGACCGCCACGGTGGTCAGGGTGGAGGCGGTGACCGCGCCGGCCACCTCCTTGACCGAGGCGACGATGTCACCCGGGGTCAGCGAGGCCGCCCCCGTCGCCCGGCGTTTGATGTTCTCGGTGACCACGATGGAGTCGTCCACGACTCGGCCCACCGCCACGGTCAGCGCCGCGAGGGTGAAGATGTTGAGCGAGAAGCTCCCGGCCTGCAGCCCGATCATGGCGATCAGCAGCGACAGCGGGATCGAGATGGCGGTAATGATCGTCGAGCGCACCGAGAGCAGGAAGACCAGGATGACCAGGACGGCGAAACCGAGTCCCAGTCCCCCTTCGACGGCGAGGTCGTGGATGGACTGCACGATCAGGGGTGCCTGGTCGAAGACGGTGGCGATGGTCGCGTTGCCCCCCAGCGACCGCTCGAGCCCCGGCACGGCGTCCAGGACGGCGTGCGAGATCTTGACCGCGTCGGCGTCGCTGTCCTTGAGCACGGTCAGGCTGAGCGCCGGTCGACCGTCGGACCGCGCGATCGTGGTGGCGTCGACCGAGGTCACCTTCACGGTCGCCAGGCTGCCCAGCGCGACGGGCCCGTCGGCGGTGGGGACCGACCACGCCGCCACCTGCTGGGCCGAGCTCGGCGTCTGGCCGACCTGGATGGCCAGCTCGGTGTCCTTGCTGTAGCTGGTCCCCGCCGGGACGACCAGTGCCTGGGCCCGCAGCACCTGGGTGAGCGCTGCGGTGGTGAGGTCGTGCTTGCGCAGCTGGGCGGGCTTCAGGGTGACGGCCAGCTCGGTGGTGTTCTCACCGCTCAGCACGACCTGGCGGACACCGTCGACCTTGGTCAGCGCCGGCACGACCACGTTGTCGACCGACTGGGCGAGGTCGGGCAGGGCCGCGTCGGAGGAGACGGCCAGAGCCAGCACGGGGATGTCGTCGGTGCTGCCGGCCCGGACGGTGATGTCGGTCTGGGCCGGGAGCCGGGGCCGGACCGAGTCGGCGGCGTTGCGGATCGCGGCCACGGTCGTGTCGGAGTCCAACCCGTACGCCCACTCGACCGTCAGGTTGGCGATCCCGTTCGAGGAGGTCGAGCGCACCTTGGTCACACCCTTGACCCCGCCGAGGGCCTGCTCCAACGGCTCGGCCACGTCGGTGGCCACCAGCTCCGGTGAGGTGCCCGGGTAGGTGGCGATGACCATCGCGGTCGGGATCTGGGTCGAGGGGAGGAGCTCCTGCTTCAGCGACAAGGTGGCCAGGACGCCGAACACGACGATGGCCAGCGTCACCAACCCGACGATCAGTCTGTTCGCCAGGCTGAGCTTGGTCAGGGAAGTCACAGCAGGTCCTCTCGCGCGCGAGACCGGCGCTAGCCGCCGGCCACCGGAGGCATGACCCGGTTCGGGAGACGCGTACGGCCAGGTCGACGCTAGCCGGGGTCGGACCCCGGTCACACCCGATGCACAGCATCCACTCAGTCTCCCCACCGACGCCGCCACCTAGGTGGCGCCGACCCTGGGACCGGGCGCAGCGCTGGACGCCCAGCCGCCCCTCAGGGACGGTGCGGCAGGATCAGGCCATGGATGCTGAGGTGCGCGTCGACGCCGACCTGGTCGAGGACGCCGCCGTGCGGCTGGCGGGGGTGGTGGAGCGGACCCCGCTGCTGCGGAGCACGCGGCTCTCGAAGCGGGTCGCCGGCGAGGTCTGGCTCAAGCGCGAGGACCTCCAGGTGGTCCGGTCCTACAAGGTCCGCGGGGCCTACAACGTGATCGAGCAGCTGGACGACGCGGCCCGGGGCCGCGGGGTGGTCTGCGCCAGCGCGGGCAACCACGGTCAAGGACTGGCGTACGCCTGCGCCGCCCTCGGCGTGCACGGCCGGATCTACCTCCCCCGCAACACCCCGCGGCAGAAGCGTGACCGGATCGTCGCGGTGGGTGGGGACGCCATCGACATCGTGGTCACCGGCGAGACCTACGACGAGGCCGCGTACGCCGCTTACAGCCACGCCGTCTCCTCCGGGGCGACGCTGGTCCCGGCCTTCGACGACCCTCGCACCATCGCCGGGCAGGGGACGGTGGCGATGGAGATCGTCGAGCAGCTCGGCCGGGCGCCCGACGTCATGGTGCTGCCGGTGGGGGGCGGCGGGCTGCTCGCGGGCTGCGCGACCTGGCTGCGGGAACGGCACCCCGGCGT
>JBBQAB010000535.1:0-4307 GCA_038198385.1 Propionibacteriales bacterium | reverse complement strand
CCAACTACGTCGCCGTCCGCCTGAACGACGCCTTCCCGGTGCTCTACTCCGGCAACCACGATCGGGTCGCGCACGAGTGCATCCTCGACGTGCGGCCCCTGACCAAGTCGAGCGGCGTCACCGTCGACGACGTGGCCAAGCGGCTGGTGGACTACGGCTTCCACGCCCCGACCATGAGCTTCCCGGTCGCCGGCACGCTGATGGTCGAGCCGACCGAGTCGGAGAACCTGGACGAGCTCGACCGGTTCTGCGACGCGATGATCGCCATCCGGGCCGAGATCGACCTCGTCGAGTCGGGGGAGTGGCCGCGCGAGGACAACCCGCTGGTCAACGCTCCCCACACCCAGGCCCAGCTGACCGCCGACGCGTGGTCGCATCCCTACTCTCGTCGGCTGGCGGGCTTCCCGGCTGGTCTGCACACCGGCCCGATCTACGCCTCCGGGTCGGACAAGTACTGGCCTCCGGTCGGCCGGATCGACGGCGGTTTCGGGGACCGCAACCTGGTCTGCAGCTGCCCGCCGCCCGAGGCTTTCGAGGGCGACGCGTAGATCGGCCGAGTGGTGGAGAAGATCGCGCTCGGACTACCAGGCGTGATCTTCTCCACAACTCCTCGTTCCCCCTCAGGCGTCGGCGAACAGCTCGTCGGCGCGGTGCGCCGCCTCGATGTCCAGCTGGGTCAGGCCGCCCCGGTAGTGGGTGGAGAAGACCAGCGTCACCGTGTCCCAGCGGACGTCGATGTCGGGATGGTGGTCCATCTCCTCGGCCACCCGGGCGACCTTCACGACGAAGGCGATGGCGGCAGGAAAGCCGCCCAGGGTGAATGAGGCCGTGATCGCGGGCGGATCGGTGTCCGTACGGCTCCAGTGGGCGAGGTCCACCAGCTGGCGGGTCACCTCGTCGGGGCTCAGCAGTCGGCTCATCCGGTCAGCCTCGGTTGACCACTCCTGGCTGTCAAGACGGAGCGGGTCCCGGGCGGCTCTAGGGTGTGCGGGTGCAGATCGGCGAGCTCGTGTCCCGCGTCGGGCCGATCCTCGGCTTCCTGGTCTGCATCACGGTGGTGGCCGAGCTGGCCGACGGGATCGGGGTGTTCGCCAGCATCGCGCGGGGCGCGGCCCGGCTCGCCCGGGGCTCGGTGGTCGGTCTGTGGCTGCTGGTGGTCGGGGTGGCGGTGCTCGCCACCGCGGTGCTGTCGCTGGACACCACGGCCGTGCTCCTGACCCCGGTGGTGCTGACCCTGGCCCGGCAGCTCCGCCTCAACCCGGCGGTCTTCGCCTACACCGCGGTGTGGCTGGCCAACACTGCCTCGCTGTTCCTGCCGGTCTCCAACCTGACCAACCTGCTGGCCCTCAGTCGGCTGCCCCACCCGGGGGTCCCCGACTTCCTGGCCTTGCTCTGGCCGGCCGCGGTGACCAGCGTGGTGGTCACCGTCGCGGCCCTGGCCCTGATCTTCCGGCGGTCGCTGCGCGGTCGCTACACCCTGGGGCCGTCCGAGCCGGCCGCGCACCGCGGGCTGCTCGTCCTGGCCACCGTGGTGTGTGCCGGCCTCGGCCCGGCGTTTCTGCTCGGGGTCAACGTCCTGGTCGCCTCGGCGGCTGCCGCCGCGGTCCTGGTCGTGGCCTGCGTCGTGGCCCGACGTGACCTCCTGGCCTGGCGGCTGCTGCCCTGGCCCCTGGTGCTGGGGGTCAGTGTCTTGTTCGTGCTCGTCCAGCTTGCCCACGACCACGGTCTGGGCACCGTGCTGGGGATCGCCGCGGGCCAGGGACAGGCCTGGCTCGCTCTGGCCCGGGTCACCGGCCTGGGCGCGCTCGGTGCCAACGTCCTCGACAACCTGCCCAGCTATCTCGCCCTGGAGCCGGCCGCCGGATCACCGTTGCGGCTGGCTGCCCTCCTCGTCGGGGTGAACGCCGGGCCACTGGTCACCCCCTGGGCCAGCCTCGCGACCCTGCTCTGGGCGGCCCGCTGCCGCTCCGCCGGGGTTCCGGTGTCCTGGGGTCGTTTCGCCCTGCGGGGGCTGGTCGTGGCGCCGCTCGTCCTGCTGGCCTCCGTCACCACCCTCTGGCTCGCCCACTGAACTCCCCGGCCGCCCGGTGAGAACCGCATCAGGGCCGGTCAGCCCGTGGCGGTGGGTAGGTCGGTGGCCGCGTCGGGGTCGAGGGACAACCGGCCCCCGTCCGGCTTGGTCACGGGGTCCTCCTTCCGCACCCGGAGGTACGAGGCGTCGGTGGCGACGGCCCGGCCGTCCTGGACGGGGAACACCCCCGCGTTCATGCCGACCGGGACGTAGAGCGTGCCCAACCCCGCGAGACCGCCCCGGTCGGCTTCGGGTACCTGCTCGAGGAACAGCAGGTACGGGCGCCCCGGCACCAGGGGCACCGCGTCGTCGGGGCCGATGTTCGCCTTGTCGGTGTCGGTCCACACCAGGGTGACCGAGGCGGGCGTGACGGCTGGTCCCCGGCTGGACCGGGTCAGCACGAAGGGGTAGGTGAGGACCGGGACGCCCGTGCCGTTGGTCGCACCACCGGTGTCGACGAGGTGCTGGAGGGGCTGGCCGAGGGTGCCGAGCACGACCAGGTCGGAGGCCAGAGCGGCGGACTCGACGTCGGTGAACATCGGTCGGCTCACCGCGGTCGACCCCGGGGTGGGGCTCCAGGCGGACGCGAGGAGCAGCCCGGCCAGAAGCAGCCCGACCGGAGCCAACCCGGCCAGAGGCAGCCCGGTCAGGAGGCGACCCCGCCGCGCCCGGCCGGGTGAGGGCGGCTCGGCCCCAACGATGGGTCACAGCGGACATGAGTCGCTCCTCGCTGGGCTCAGGACCGGGTCGGCAGCACGCAGAACTCGTTGCCGGACGGGTCGGCGTACAGGCGCCACGGGAGCTCGCCCCAGCCCGGGTCGAGCTCACACCCACCGCGCGCGACGATGCCGGCGGTGACCTTGTGGGAATCGTCTCCCGCGTCGAGCCGGATGTCGAGGTGCAGCCGGTTCTTGGTCGCTGCTTTGCGGGCCGCTTCCGGGTGCAGCTCAAGGAGGGGGCCCAGCCGCGAAGGGTGGCGCAGGGACCGGGGTCCGACCCCGGGGACGTCGGCCCAGCCGCTCAGCCAGGACCAGAACTCCGCGTCCCGGTCCGGCTCGGCCGAGTCGAGCGGGAGGGCCGCGAGGGGTCCGGTGTCGGCGTACGCCGCTCGATCCTCCATCACGCAGCAAGGATTGCCCTCGGGGTCGGCGAGCACCACCCAGGGCACGCCGCGCTGACCGATGTCCAGGTGTCGGGCGCCCAGCCCGAGCAGCCGCTCGACCTCCTGGGTTTGGCGAGCCCCTCCCCTGAGGTCCAGGTGGTGTCTCGGCGGCTCGGACGGCGGCTCGGGGACGCGCTGGAAACACAGGTCGAGCACCGGTCCGCCCTCAACGGTGAGCCGTGTTTCGAAGGCATCGGGTCCGTCGGTCAGCCGCTCGCCACCGAGCGCCGCCTCCCAGAACCGGCCCAGCCGCTGCGGCTCGACGGCGTCGACGACGAGGTTTTCCAGGTACATGCGCCCACCGTAAGCCCGGACCGACCGGCCAGGTCGCGAGCCACGGCCCTCCGCGTACGCCCCCGGGTGGACGTCTCCTCAGCCGGGGGCGTCGGTGCAGCGCGTCATCGGTCCAGTCCGATAGCGTCGGCGTCACGACGGTGGTCAGTGATCCGCCGGTGAGGAAGGGACCGGCCCGGTGGGGGAATGGCTGGCCAGGATGAAGGAGAAGCCGTGGGTGGCGCATCTCCTGCGCGCCGTCCAGCGCTACGGCAGCCGGCTGGGTGCGCAGTTCGCCGCGGCGGTGACCTACTTCTCGGTGCTGGCCCTGGTCCCGGTCCTGCTCTTCGCCTTCTCGGTCGCCGGCTTCCTGCTCACGGTGGCCCGTCCGGACCTGCTCGGACCGGCCGCAGCCGCGGTCTCCGGCGTGCTGGGGGGCACCGACGCGGCGACCCAGCAGAAGATTCTCGAGCTGGTCCGCAGCACCCTGAGCAACTGGAAGGGCGTGGGGGTCGTCGGTCTGCTCTCGGCGGTCTACTCCGGAGCGGGATGGATGGGCAACCTGCGGAAGGCGGTCCGAGCGCAGTGGCGGCCCGAGCTGGACGTGCAGGACACCCCGGGCAACCTGGTCAAGAAGGTGCTGGTCGACCTGGTGACTCTGGTCGGCCTGATTGTCATGATCGCGGTCACCTTCGGTCTGGCGTCGGTTTCCACCGCGCTGAGCGGCACGGTGCTGGACCTGCTGGGTCTGAGCGGGATCGGGTGGCTCAAACCGGTGTTTACCTTCACCCCGGTCGTGTT
>JBBQAB010000534.1:0-5984 GCA_038198385.1 Propionibacteriales bacterium | reverse complement strand
GCCAACCGCCGCAAGCTCAGCGTGATCATCGTGGGCACCGGCCTCGCCGGGGCCTCGGCCGCCGCGACGCTGGGGGAGGCGGGGTACAACGTCACGTCGTTCTGTTACCAGGACTCCCCGCGACGGGCGCACTCGATCGCGGCCCAGGGCGGGATCAACGCGGCAAAGAACTACCGCAACGACGGTGACTCGGTCTACCGGCTCTTCTACGACACGGTGAAGGGCGGTGACTTCCGCTCCCGGGAGTCCAACGTCTACCGGCTCGCCCAGGCCAGCGTGCAGATCATCGACCAGTGCGTGGCCCAGGGTGTCCCCTTCGCCCGGGAGTACGGCGGTCTGCTCGACAACCGCTCCTTCGGTGGGGTGCAGGTCTCGCGGACGTTCTACGCGCGCGGCCAGACCGGCCAGCAGCTGCTGATCGGGGCCTACCAGGCGCTGGAGCGTCAGATCGCGGCCAAGACCGTCACCATGCACACCCGGCACGAGATGCTCGAGCTGGTGGTGGTGGAGGGCAAGGCCCGCGGCGTCGTCGTCCGGGACATGGTCTCGGGCGAGATCGAGACCCACTTCGCCGACGCGGTCGTGCTGGCCAGCGGCGGCTACGGGAACGTCTTCTTCCTCTCCACCAACGCCATGGGCTGCAACGTCACCGCGACGTGGCGGGCACACCGCAAGGGCGCCTACTTCGCGAACCCGTGCTACACCCAGATCCACCCGACCTGCATCCCGGTCAGCGGGGACTACCAGTCCAAGCTCACCCTGATGAGCGAGTCGCTGCGCAACGACGGCCGCATCTGGGTGCCGCTGAGCGGGGAGGACAAGCGGGACGCCCGCGAGATCCCCGAGGACGAGCGGGACTACTACCTCGAGCGGACCTATCCCGCCTTCGGCAACCTGGTGCCGCGCGACATTGCGTCCCGGGCGGCCAAGAACGTCTGCGACGAGGGTCGCGGCGTGGGCCCGGGCGGGCTCGGGGTTTACCTGGACTTCGCCGACGCCATCGAGCGGCTCGGTCGCAAGGCCGTCGAGGCCAAGTACGGGAACCTCTTCGACATGTACGCCCAGATCACCGGTGAGAACCCGTACGAGACGCCGATGCGGATCTACCCGGCCGTCCACTACACCATGGGCGGCCTCTGGGTAGACTACGATCTTCAGAGCACCATTCCCGGCCTGTTCGTGCTGGGCGAGGCCAACTTCTCCGACCACGGCGCCAACCGCCTGGGAGCCAGCGCTTTGATGCAGGGTCTGGCTGACGGCTACTTCGTGCTGCCGAACACCATTAACGACTACCTGTCGGCGGGTCCGTTCGCCAAGGTCGACGCCAGTCACCCGGCCGCCGTCGAGGCGGTCGAGGCGGTCAACAGCCGGATCGAGAAGCTGCTCGCCGTCCAGGGCACCCGCACCGTGGACTCCTTCCACCGCGAGCTGGGCCACATCATGTGGGACTACTGCGGGATGGAGCGGAGCGAGGAGGGCCTGCGCAAGGCCATCAGCCGGATCCGCGAGCTGAGGACTGAGTTCTGGTCCGACGTGAACGTGCTCGGCAGCAACGAGGAGCTCAACCAGGCCCTCGAGCGGGCCGGCCGCGTGGCCGACTTCTTCGAGCTCGGCGAGCTGATGTGCATCGATGCGCTGGTGCGTCGCGAATCATGTGGTGGGCACTTCCGTGCGGAGAGCCAGACCGAGGACGGCGAGGCGCTTCGTCACGACGACGAGTTCGCCTACGTCAGCGCCTGGGAGTTCGGAGGGGAGGGCGGCAAGCCCGTCCTGCACAAGGAGCCCCTGGAGTACGAGTACGTCGAGATGAAGCAGCGGAGCTACAAGTAGTGGGCGCCGCCAGAACAACGAGCACGATACGAGCGAAGGGTCTTCACCAGTGAACATCACCGTACGGGTCTGGCGTCAGCCGAACGCTGACGCCAAGGGCCAGATGGTCTCGTACGAGGTCCCCGAGGTCTCCGAGCACATGTCCTTCCTGGAGATGCTCGACGTCCTCAACGAGCGGCTGACCATGGAGGGCGACGACCCGATCGCCTTCGACCACGACTGCCGCGAGGGCATCTGCGGCTCGTGCGGCGTGGTCATCAACGGCGTGGCCCACGGGCCGCAGCAGACGACCACCTGCCAGCTGCACATGCGGTCCTTCGCCGACGGCGCCGTGATCGACATCGAGCCGTGGCGGGCCGAGGCCTTCCCGGTCATCAAGGACCTGATCGTCGACCGCTCCGCCTTCGACCGGATCATCCAGGCCGGCGGCTTCATCAGCGCCCCGACCGGCACGGCGCCGGACGCGCACGCTGCTCCGATCCCGAAGAACCAGGCCGACCACGCCTTCGACGCCGCCACCTGCATCGGCTGCGGCGCCTGTGTGGCCGCCTGCCCCAACGGATCGGCCATGCTGTTCACGGCGGCCAAGATCACCCACCTCGGCCTCTTGCCGCAGGGTCAGCCCGAGCGCGACTCCCGCGTGCTGGGCATGGTCGGCCAGCAGGACGAGGAGGGCTTCGGCGGCTGCACCAACATCGGCGAGTGCACGGCGGTCTGCCCCAAGGGCATCCCGTTCGAGACCATCTCCCGGCTCAACCGGGACCTGCTCGGCGCCATGCTGCACGGCTCGCGCTAGGGCTCTGGCCCTCCGCTTGTCCGGACCCTGACCCCTGCCGCCGCCGGGTCAGCGGGCCAGGGCGGTTGCGGCCGCCGCGGTCAGCCCGCGCTGCGGGTGGGGGAACCCGGCCTCCTCGTCGTCGGCCCGGCTGGCCAGGGTGTAGACCGACTCCGGCGCGGAGAACAGGTGCAGGGTGACCGCCAGCCGGTCCCCGACCAGCACCAGCCCGCTGCTCTCCCAGAAGGCCGTGTCGCCGCTGCTCCCGGGGCCGCGGTAGACCACCTCGGCCACCTCCGCCGTGCCGGGAGCGGCGGGGACGGTCGTCCAGTCGGTGCCCCCACTGCGCAGGCGTACGCCGTCGGTCGTCTTGTCGGCGGCCCGGCACGCGCTGACCCAGCCGCGATAGGTGACAGAGGCCCGGCGGGCGGCTGTCGCGTCGTCGAACTGGAGGGTGACCACATAGCTGGTGGGCTGGCTGGCCAGCGGCGAGCTCGGCGGGTTGGACCCCGACCCGACAGCTCGGAAGGACACCACCGAGGTCTGTCGCGCGCCGAGCGAGGACAGCGGAGCGGGCTGGCAGCGGCTCAGGTGGTCCAGGCTCCGACGGTTCCGGCCGTACGCCTCGATCCGCCCCCCGCCGTCGGGGTCGGGCAGGTGGGCGGCGCGGACCAGGTTGGTCGGGCCCAGAGCCCGGCCCGGCCCGGGAGCGGGTGTCGTGGCTGGCGCTCTTGCCGCCGGAGGGGTTGCTGGTGGAGGGGTGGCTACCGGTGAGGTGGTCGGCGGTGACGTGCACCCGCCCAGCAGACCGGTAACCGCGATCAGCCCAGCAATGACGCCCGGGACCGGCCTGGACCCCGGTCCGGCCGGTCCGGTGACCCTGCGCCGGACGACCGGGCGGCAGAGGGCGCCGCGGCGGGGGAGGGCGCCGTAGCCTGAGGTTGTCCGCACCCCGGCAGCACATCACATCGGTCCGGGACCTGGCCCTCGGCGCGCGCACGGGTGCGCACCGACCCGCCGTCGGCCGGCGGCGGACCCGGTCGCGTCGGGTTTCGCGACGGTCGCACCCCTATGGCAGACTTGGCCGCTGTTGTCCTCGTCAGCGACTCCTGCCACAGGGGGATTGATCGCGGCCCGAGGATCCTGATCTCCGTAACGATCCCTGGTGACCTGTGGCACTGGTGAGGAACCCACTATGAGCAGGCTCATCACTGAGCTCGACCAGGCGTCGCTGCGTGCCGACGTCCCCTCCTTCCGCCCCGGCGACTCCGTCAAGGTGCACGTCAAGGTCGTCGAAGGCAACCGTTCCCGGCTGCAGGTCTTCGCCGGCGTCGTGATCTCCCGTGCGGGGGACGGCGTCCGTGAGTCCTTCACGGTCCGCAAGGTCAGCTTCGGGGTCGGCGTCGAGCGGACCTTCCCGGTCCACAGCCCGATCATCGACCACATCGACATCGACCGTCGCGGTGACGTCCGTCGCGCCAAGCTCTACTACCTCCGCGGTCTGCGCGGCAAGGCCGCCAAGATCAAGGAAAAGCGCGACGCGCACTGACGGCCGGTTCACCGGGTTGTCTGACGCCACGGACCAGGGCGGGCCGCCCCGGCGGCTGTCCTTCGGTCAGCACGCGATCGCCTTCACCAAGGAGCTTCTGGCTGTCGTGGTGGGGGCGGTCGTCGTGGCGTCCCTGCTCCGTGGCTTCGTGGGACAGATGTTCATCATCCCCTCGGAGTCGATGGAGAACACCCTCCTGGTCAACGACCGGGTCGTGGTGGAGAAGCTCACCCGTGAGCAGCGGGGCCAGGTCGTCGTCTTCGCCGACCCGGGCGGCTGGCTGAGTGGAGAGAGCGCTCCCGCCCGGGGACCCGCCGGCCGGGCGCTCGAGTTCGTCGGGGTGCTGCCCGACACCAGCACCGAGCACCTGATCAAGCGCCTCATCGGTCTGCCGGGGGACCACGTGGTCTGCTGCGACAGCCAGGGTCGGCTCAGCGTCAACGACCAGCCCCTGGACGAGTCGGGCTACCTCTACGACCCCTCCGAGCCGTCCTCCATCCGCTTCGACGTGATCGTCCCGGACCACCGGATCTTCGTGATGGGGGACAACCGCGGCAACAGCCGGGACTCCCGCTGCCACCTCAACGACGTCGCCGCCGGCGAGATGAAGGGGGCGAACGCGTTCGTGTCCGAGGACCTGGTTGTCGGGCGGGCCATCGCGGTGGTCTGGCCCCTCGAGCTGCGGCACCGGCTGCCGATCCCGGCGACGTTCAAGGCTGTTCCCGCCGCGGTGACGCCCGCCCCGGCTGCGGCCACCATCGACGCCGGCCCGGAAGCCAGCTGTTGAGCACCACCGAGGGTCCGACCGCCCCCGGGCCGCGCCCCGGCCGCCGTCGCTCGCTGGCCCGGGAGGTCCTCTTCGTCGTTGTCGGCGCGCTGGTCGTGTCCTCACTGATCCGGGCCCTGGTGGGTCAGATGTTCATCATCCCCTCCGACTCCATGCAGAACACCCTGCTGGTCGGTGACCGGGTGGTGGTGCAGAAGATCACCGACTTCCACCGCGGCGACGTCGTCGTCTTCGAGGACCCGGGCGGCTGGCTCCAGGAGTCCCCCTCCGACCCGGGGCCGTTCGACCGCGTTCTGGAGTTCATCGGCATCCCCACCCAGAGCACCCCGGGACACCTGATCAAGCGGGTCATCGGCACCGCGGGCGACCGGGTCATCTGCTGTGACCAGCAGGGTCGGATCACGGTCAACGGCCAGCCCCTGGACGAGCACAGCTATCTCTACACCGACCCCGACGGCACGCAGGTCGTACCCTCGGAGACCCGCTTCGAGGTCGTGGTGCCCCGGGACCGGATCTTCGTCCTCGGTGACCACCGGGACGTCTCCGCCGACTCGCGCTGCCACCTGGCCGACCTGTCCTCCGACGGTCGGCAGGGCCAGATCGCCTTCCCCCCGGTCAGCCTCGTCGTGGGCCCCGCCTTCGCGATTGCGGCCCCGTTCGCACGCGCCACCCGACTGAGGACCCCCGCCACCTTCGTCGCGGTGCCCCCACCGACTGGTCCCGCGCCGGAGGAAGCGGTGATCAAGCCGAAGGGGGTGACCTGCTGATGTCGGAGACCTCGACGGGAAGCACCCTGCTGGTCCGTCGCAACAGCGGCCTGTACGGCTACGAGCGGGCGCTCAAGCGGGTGGGCTTCGACCCGGTCGCCGGGGCCGACGAAGCCGGGCGGGGCGCCTGTGCCGGCCCGCTGGTCGCCGCCGCCGCGATCCTGTCGGACGCACGCTCGCGCCAGATCGTGGGTCTGCGGGACTCCAAGCTGGTCGGGCCCCGGGAGCGGGAACGGCTCTACGACGAGATCACGAAGAAGGCGCTGGCCTGGTCGG
>JBBQAB010000533.1:0-3649 GCA_038198385.1 Propionibacteriales bacterium | reverse complement strand
TGACCGTGGAGTCGGGGCCCCGGGCGGGCGAGCCCCTCTTCACCCCGGCCGTCCTCGCGTCGCTGCTCGTCTTCTTCCTCTATGCCCTGCAGTGCATGTCGACCATCGGGGTGCTGCGGCGCGAGAGCGGGTCGTGGAAGTGGCCGGCTATCGCCTTCGGGTACCTCTTCGTGGTGGCCTGGGTCATGGCGTACGCCGCGGGCGCCCTCGTGACGGCGGTGCTCTAGGTGGCCACACCGTCCGGGGCCAGCCCCGCGCTCGTGCCCGTCCACCCCGAGGCCGTGAGTGGCGATCCCCTCGCGCTGCGCTGGGTCGCGGCTACCGGAGCCCTCGGCTTCGTCGGCGAGCCCACCCGGATGCCGTCGACCCTCACCGCCCTCGTGCTGGAGGGTGCGCTGGTCGCGGTGTCGGTGACGCCGACCGCGGTCGTGACCCGGCTCGGCGGGGGCCGTACGTGGCGTGCAGAGGGGGGCCGGGTGCGCGACGCGCTCCAGGCGGCGCTCGCGGACCCGGCGGGGTGGGCAGCGCCGTCGGACGCCACCCCCGACGACGCCCTCCGGATGGCCGTCGAGGAGGTCGTCGCCGGTGACGTCGGGGCCTACGTGCGCTCCCACGGTGGCGACATCGAGCTGGTGTCGGTGAGCGACGGGCGCGTCGAGGTGCGGATGACGGGCACGTGCACCCACTGCCCCGCCGCCGACGAGACCCTCGGCGGTCGCTTCGAGACCGCGCTGCGGGCCCTGCACCCGCAGGTGCGCGAGGTGACAGCGCACGTCAGGGGCCTCGAGCTGCGCGCGGGTGTGCTCAGGCTGCCCCTGCTCACCATCGGTCGCCGCTGACCCGACCGCGTCCCCAGCTGCGACGAGGCCCTGGTCGGGTGAGTCTGGTCGTCCACCGAGGGCGGCCAGCCCGCTCGGGCTCGGTTGTGGCCGGACGTGTTGCGAGTACGGGGCACGATCCGCCCCACCATCCCCGTCGAGCGCAAGAGAGCCCCGCCGGGCGCAGGAAACCGGCTAGGAACGGTCCGGGGTCTCCGGGAGATCACCACCCGGAGCCGCCAGGCCGCGGCGGCTCGCCGTCTCGACCCGTTCGCGACGCTCGGCGCGGTTGCCGAAGTACTCCCCCGGCACGGTGCCGTTAGCCACCACGTAGAGCCGGTTGGCCGAGATCTCCCCCGCCACGGTCCGCACCCAGAACCAGGGTGGGCACGGCAGATCGTGACGCGCGAACTCCTGTCGGAGCGCTCCGGCCACCACCGGCTCGGGTGCCCCGACGTAGTGCTCCATCAGGTCGATGATGACCCGCTGCTGATCGGCGTACATCGCGCCGTAGTCTCCCGTGATCGCCATCTGCTGACCCGCCCCTCTGCTGTCTCGAGCGCGCTGGTCGGCCCGCCCGAGCCCGACCCCACGCATGTGCTTACGGTGTAAACAATCGTCTCGCAATCATTGCGTGAACGCAACGGTTCGCCCAGACTGGGACTGTGAACCGCTCAGCCGACCCTCAGCCGGAGGCACTCGTCCCCGACCAGGACCTGGACATCACCACCTACGAGGACGTGGACGCCACCACCCACGAGGACGTGGACGCCACCACCCACGAGGACGTGGACGCCACCACCCACGAGGACGTGGACGCCACCACCCACGAGGACGTGGACGCCACGATGCGGGCGGCGCGTGTCATCTCGGCCATCGTGGCCGAGTCGGTCGCCCAGGCCGGAGACCAGGTCACGATGCCGCAGCTCCGCACCCTGGTGCTGATCGCCACCCGCGAAGGCATCAACACCTCGGCGGTGGCCGCAGCTCTGGACATCCACCCCTCCAATGCCAGCCGCCTGACCGAGCGTCTCGTGCAGGCGGGCCTGGTCGCCCGTACGCCCGACACCGACGACCGGCGCACCGTCGTGCTCTCCCTGACGACGTCGGGGTCAGACTTGGTGGCGGCGGTGATGGACTACCGCCGGACCCGATTCCGCGCTGTGCTGTCTGCCCTGGAACCCGCCGCCCGTCGCCAGCTCCGCCTGTCGTTGGACGCCTTCTCGGAGGCCGCGGACGAACCGCCCGAGAAACCCCGCGCCGACCCCCTGCTCCTCCTCGACCCCGAAGGACACCATGACCGCCTCTAGCCCCGACTCCCCTCACCCCAGCGCCCCTCACCGCAGCGCCCCTCACCCCAGCGCCAAGCCCGGCACCCTCACCCAGATCCAACGTGGCGCCCGCCTCATCGGTGTCGTCTTCGCGCTGATCGGGCTGCTCGGCTTCGTGCCTGGCCTGACCCAGCCGTACGCGGAGCTCACCTTCGCCACCACCTCCTCGAAGGCCCTGCTCCTGGGGATCTTCCAGGTCTCGGTGCTGCTCAACCTGGTGCATCTGGCGTTCGGGGCGGCGGGCATCCTCATGTCGCGCTCCGCGCTCCAAGCGCGGGCCTTCCTCTTCTGGGGAGGCATCGTCTACGCCGTCTTCTTCTTCTACGGGATCCTCGTGCCCCAGCCCTCCGCCGGCAACGTGGTGCCGTTCAACGCGCCCGACAACGCTTTGCACATCGGGCTGGCCGTGGTCATGGTCACCCTCAGCATCGTGCTCAACCGCGGTCGCGGCTGGCGCCGCAAGATCGAGTCGGGCGACGTCCAGATCTGAGGCCCCGTTCAGGGGCGCAGGATGATCGTGCGCCCGGTGGCGGCGAGCCGCAGGCCTTCGGCGTACGGGTCCACCTCCCTCAGCTGGTGGCCGAACGGCAGGGTACCGAGCGGCACCGTGAAACGCAGCCGCTGGTCCAGCAGCAGCCGGTTGGCCCGGTTCAGGGCGCCGCCAGACGTCTCGACCTTCTCCGGGGTGATCCGTAGCGCACCGTCCTCGGCGGCCAGCGTCACCTCCGCGTTCACGCCGATCTTGCGACCGAGCACGTCGAGCTCGCCGGTCAGCGTCGTCCGGCCCTGGGGTCCCGCCCCCAGCCGGAGCGAGCGACCCGTGCCGTCGAAGTAGCGGTTCAGGTCGTCGTAGCGCAGATCGACCCGTTCCACGGACCGGCCGATCCCGACCTCGCGGATGTCCTGGACCAGTACGTCGTGGAACGGAACCCGGACGTCGAAGAGCTGCGAGTCGACCTGGGTGATCCGGAGCGGACCGCTGGTGATGCCGCGGGTGCTGACCTGGACCTCGGTGTAGACACCCCGGATCACCTGGGGTAGGAAGAAGCGGCCCGACAGCTCGACGACCGGGGTCTCGGCCGCCCCGGTCGCGTCCTGGACGTTGCGGGCCAGCAGCGTGGTGGCACCAACCCGGGCCACCGCGTCGGCCCCCCAGAGAAGACCCAGGAGGGCCACCAGCACCGCGACGACCCGCACCACCGGGAGAGTGCGGACGAGGGGGCTGACCGGACGCGCCGGCCGAGGCTCCACCGACGCCTCTGACGTATCGGACTCGGGCGGGGACTCAGCGGCGCCGGCGTCGGAACGTTCGTCGGGGCCTGCCGGAGTAGGGGACTCAGACATGGGCCCTCCCGGGCTTGCGGGGGTTCGGTGCGACCACGGTGATGCGCTTGCTCGGCCAGCTGGCCGCTCTCCCGAGCAGGGTGAGCACGGCCGGGGTGAGCACCGGCCGGATCACCAGGGTGTCCAGGAGCAGGCCCACGGCCATGGCGAAGGCGA
>JBBQAB010000532.1:0-6253 GCA_038198385.1 Propionibacteriales bacterium | reverse complement strand
CTGCAACCAGCCCGGCTCGGCTTGGGCGTCGTCGTCGAGGAAGACCACGACGTCACCCCCGACGAGCTCGAGGGCGGTGTTGCGGCCTCCGGACAGGCCCTGCTGACGGGTGTTGGGTACGACCTGCAGCCCAGGGATCCGGGGGACCAGCTCGGTGCGGGCTCGCTCCAGCAGCTCCTCGTTGTGGTCCACCAGCAGCCACAGCTCGTCGGGGGCCGGGTCCTGGCCGGCGGCGGAGGTGAGGGAGGCGACCAGGTCGTCCCAGCGCTTCAACGTGTAGGCGCAGACCACGACCGAGGTCGTCGGCCCGGTCACGGTCGGGTCCCCGGGCGGTGGGGGCGGCTGCCGGTCTCCAGCTTGCTCACGATGTCTCCGACCTCGTCTGATCCGGACCTGCGGCGGCCGGCTTCTCCCGGCCGGAGGCGGCCGGGGAACCCCGTCGTACGAGCCGGGCTGCGGCAGGTCATCGGGTCAGACCCTACCAACCACGCCCGTGACCCGGGTCGACCTCGAGGCCCGCCAGGCGGGCCGGGCGGATGTGCCGAAGTGTCGGTCTGGGACCCGGCGATGCCGCTACAGTTCGCGTAATGGACACCGCAGCCGCCGACGAAGGGACCGGTATGACGACTCCACGCGTATCGGTCTGCATCCCGGCGTACGAGGCCGAGCCCTACATCGCGGACACGCTGCGGTGCATCCTCGCAGACCCGTCGCCGCGCGTCGAGGTCGTGGTCCTGGACAACGCGAGCACCGACGGCACCGCCGCTCTGGTCGAGGCCTGCGGGGACTCCCGGGTGCGGCTGTTGCACAACGAGAGCACCCTGTCGCTACCGGACAACTGGAACCGGGTGGTCCAGCTCAGCCGGGCCCCCCTGGTCAAGATCGTCTGCGCCGACGACCTGGTGCACCCCGACGCGGTGGCCCGTCAGGTGGCCCTGCTGGAGGCTGACGACCGGCTCGCCGTGGTGGCCAGCCGCCGGCACCTGCTGGACGACGGCGGTCAGGTCCTGGCCGCGAACACGGGGCTGCGCGGGCTGGTCGGCCGCTTCTCCGGGCGCCAGGTCGTGGCGCGCGTCGTCCGCAACGGGGGCAACCCGATCGGGGAGTCCGCGGCGGTGATGTTCCGCCGGCGGGACTTCGACGCGGTCGGCGGTTTCGACGGCAGCCTGGTCTTCCCGATGGATCTCGACCTGTGGGTCAAGCTGCTCGCCCACGGGGACTTCCTGGGGATGCCCGAGACCCTCGCGGCGTTCCGGGCCAGCGCCCACTCGGCGTCCTCACGGCGGCTGCGCAGCCAGTACGACGAGCAGCTGACCTTGACCCGCCGCCTCGCCCGCGACCCGTTCTGGCACGTCGGTCGGGCGAACCGGTTTCTGTCGCACCTGGGCGCGCCGATGGCCAAGCTGCGTCGTGAGCTGCTGTTCACCGCGTCCCGCTGGTCGCACCGGGGCGCGCTGGCGCACCTGACGCCGCGCAACGACACCGACTGGCTGCGCACCGTCGCCAAGCCTTCCTGACCCGCTCCGCCCGTCCCGCTGCGGCCGTCCTGCTCCCACGGCCCCTCAGACCCGGGGCTCCCGACGCGGGGCGGCCAGGGCCCGCAGGGCCGGAGCCACCGGGCGACCGCGGAGGACCGACTCCGGACCGTCCTCGACCGCCCGGCCGTAGTCGACCAGGGCGGCTCGGACCGCCACCACGGTCTGCTCCAGGTCCGCCGCGGTGTGGGCGGCCGAGACCAGGAACGACTGACCCAGCACCCCGTGGTTCAGCAGGCCGGCCATGAAGATCGTCCGGAACACCTGCGACGGCTGCCCCGCACAGTCCCGCGTCCGGTAGACCAGGCAGGACGGGCGTCCGGAGGTGTCCACGTACGCGCCCAGCCCGGCTTCGGCGACCACCTCGGCGACCGCCGCGGCCAGCCAGCGGCCGGACGCCTCCATCTGGCCCACCGGGTCGCCGGTGCGGTAGGCGCGGGCCACGGCCCGGAAGGCAGCCAGGCCGGTCGTCTCGGGGCCGTGGGTGGTGGAGAGCAGGAAGGTGCGCTCCCGGTCCGTCCGCAGCCCGCCGAGCTCCATCAGGTCGCGGCGGCCGGCCAGTGCGGACACGGGGAAGCCGTTCCCCATCGCCTTGCCCCAGCAGGACAGGTCGGGCACGACCCCGTAGACCTGCTGGGCGCCGCCCGCCGCCCAGCGGAAACCGGTGATCATCTCGTCGAAGACCAGGACGGTTCCGTGCCGGTCACACAGCGCGCGGACCGCCTCAAGGTAGCCCGGTCCCGGCTCGGCGCCCGCGGTGGCCGCCTCGAGGATGACCGCCGCCACCTGGTGGTCGTGCCGGTCGAAGAGGTCGGTCAGGGAGTCGAGGTCGTTGTAGACGAAGCGGTCGGTGAGCGCGGCCTGGTGGGCCGGGATGCCGGCGTTCATCGGGGTCGATCCGATGAACCAGTCGTCGACGGAGAAGAAGGGCTGGTCCGCGAACGCCACCAGCGTCCGCCCGGTGGCCGCCCGGGCGAGCTTGAGGGCGGCGGTGGTGGTGTCGGAGCCATTCTTGGCGAACTTGACCATGTCGGCGCCGGGCAGTAGCTCCAGCAGGTCCTCCGCCGCCACCGCCTCCAGCTGGGTGGGCCGGGAGAAGTTCGTGCCCAGGCTGGCCGCGCGCGCCACCGCCTCCACCACGGGGCGGAAGCCGTGGCCCAGGGTCACCGCGCGCAGGCCCATGCCGTACTCCACGTACGCGTTGCCGTCGACGTCCCAGACCCGGGCGCCCGCGCCGTGGGTCAGCACCGGGGCCATCCCCTCGGGGTACTGGTCGGGTGCGCGGGCGTAGGTGTGGGCACCCGAGGGCACCATCTCGTGCAGCCGCTGCTGCAGGGCGTTGGAGCGGGCGAAGGACGGGCTGGCTCCCGGGGCGGGGACCGGGCCGAGGCTCACCGTGAGGCGATCCGCGAGCGAGGGATAGGCCGCCGTGACCTCGGGCAGCAGGTCCGGTAGCAGCAGCAGCACCCGGTCCGGTCGCTCGGCGACCAGGGCCTCCGGGGAGATGATCGGGATCCGGCCCCCGGGCCCTGACACCGAGCGCGGCAGGGTCCGGCCCTGCTTGCTGGAGGAAGCGTCGGCGACGCCTAGCAGCAGGTCCGCGTCCACGCCGGCGCGGTCGAGCAGGGCGACGGCCCGGGAGGCGGCGCCGTACCCGAAGACCCGCTCGCCGAGCGCGGCCGCCGCGGACAGCTGGGCGTGCAGGCTCTCGGACTCCCGGTCCGCGGCCTGCTGCAGGCGACGCAGGACCTCCGGGCGGGTCAGCCCGGCCCGGGCCTCCCGCGCCAGGGCGACGGCGACCGAGGGGTGGGGCTCGACCTCACCCTGGCGGCGCGCCGCGACCAGGACGGTGAGCCCGTACAGGTCGAACTCCCAGGTCCTCATCGGTTCCAACCCCACCTGGGCCAGCAGCCGGGCCAACGAGGTGAGGGAGAAGTAGGCGAAGTGGCCGTGCCGGAGGGCGTTCCACTGTCCGGCCTTGACGATGGCCTCCAGGCTGTGGAACTGGACCAGCAGGACGCCGCCGGCTGCGAGGGCGTCGGCCCGCGCCCGCACCGCCGTTCGCTGGTCGGCTGCGTGCATCAGCCCGAACGAGTCCAGCACCACCCCGGCGGGCCCGTCCGCCTGCGGCCAGCCCAGCTCGTCCAGCCAGGAGCCGCCGTGCGGTGACGGGAACTCGCGTACGGTGTGCGCCACGTCCGCGAGGACCCCGGCGGCGAGCACCCGCTGCACCGCGTCCGTGGCCTGCCGGCGCAGGGCCTGGGGCTCCACCGCCCGTGCCTCCTCGGTCTGGGTCTCGTCCACGCTCAGCTGGGCCAGCCCGCACCCCGGACAGCACCACATCGACAGCGCGAAGGCCGCGTCGGGACGCCGTTCCTCGGGTCGGGGGAAGGCGTCCCCCGCCGGGGCGAGCCCGAGGTCGAGGACGAGGTCCGCCACGGGCCAACCCGGTGTGCGGCAGGCCCGGCAGATCAGGGCCGGGGCCGGTGCACCGTCGGCCACGGGGACGGTGGGCGGGTGGACGGTGGGCGGGTGGACGGTGGGCGGGGTCGGTTCAGTGGGCACTGCTCTCCCTGGGGACTGCCATCATGAGGGCGTGGATGTGACGAGCACACCGTTGGCGGGCCTGGTGGTCTTCCGACCGCAGGTGCACCGGGACGAGCGCGGGTTCTTCTCCCGGACCTTCGACGCGGCGGGTGCCGCCGAGGCCGGGGTCGACCCGGGCTGGTTCGTGCAGGACTCCCAGTCCCGGTCGCTCCGGGGGGTGGTGCGGGCCTTTCACGGCCGCAGCGGGGCGGGCGAGGGGAAGCTGGTCCGTTGTGCCCGCGGTGCGGTCTGGGACACCGTCGTCGACATCCGGACCGGGTCGCCCACCTTCGGGCGGTCCCACTCGCTGTGGCTCGACGACGAGGACCTCGACCACCTCTACGTCCCGCCCGGCTTCCTGCACGGCTACCAGGTCGTGTCCGAGGTCGCCGACGTCTGCTACCGGATTACCCGCGAGCACGACCCGAGCGAGGACCTGGCGGTGCACTACGCCGACCCCGACCTCGCCGTCGCGTGGCCGGAGCGGGTGACCGTGGTCAGCGCCCGCGACCAGGCAGCGGGCAGCTGGGCGCACCTCCGCTCAGCTCTGGGCCGCTGAGCGCGGGCCGGCGGGGCGCGACGGACGCAGGTCGGGACCCAGGGTTCCGTCGGCCAGCCGTCCCTGCAGCACGGCCAGCCGGACGAAGGATCCGCTGAACTGCTCGGCGGTGAGCCAGTAGCGGCGGTAGGCCTCCGCCAGCTCGGCCGCCCCGTCCGCCACGCTGTAGGCCGCCTCGTAGCTCGGCAGGACCCGCCGGATGGCGGAGAAGTCGACCCGGTAGGACCGGGGGTCGGCCCCGGTCTCGCCAGTGATGTGCAGACGTGACCCCGGCACCGCCTCGACCACCTGCTCGGCGATCTCGGCCACGGTGACGTTGTTGCGCTCCGTGCCGACGTTGAGGGCCTGGTTGTGCACCGTCTGGCGGGGCGCCTCCAGGGCCGCGGCGAACGCCGCCGCGATGTCGCGGGCGTGCACGAGCGGCCGCCAGGGGGTGCCGTCCGACAGCACCCGCACCTCACCGGTCAGCACGGCGTGCCCGACGAGGTTGTTGAGCACGATGTCGGCCCGCAGCCGCGGCGAGAACCCGAACGCGGTGGCGTTGCGCAGGTAGACCGGGGTGAAGTCGTCGTCGGCGAGCTCGGCCACGTCGGCCTCCACCCGCACCTTCGACTCGGCGTACGGGGTGACCGGCCGCAGCGGGGCGCTCTCGTCGACCAGTGCGTCCCCGGCCGTGCCGTAGACCGAGCAGGTGCTCGCATAGAGGTAACGCGACACGCCCACCTCCCGCGCCAGCCGAGCCAGCCGGACCGAGGCATGGTGGTTGATGTCGTAGGTGAGCCCGGGGTCCAGGAAGCCGAGCGGGTCGTTGGACAGCGCGCCCAGGTGCACCACGGCGTCGAAGCCCGTGAGCTGTTCGGCCGTCACGTCGCGCAGGTCCACGGCCAGCGTCGGCACCGGGTCGGCGGCGGGGCCGAGCGTGTGGGCGGCGAACAGCCCGGTGTCCAGGCCGTGCACCTCGTGGCCGCGCCCGGTCAGCACCCCGGTCATGATCGACCCCAGGTAGCCCTGGTGCCCGGTTACCAGTACTCGCATCGTGTGGCTTCCCTCACTCGGTTCGGTGGCGTCCTCGGTCATGCGCGGTCGGCCGTGCCGGTGCCGCCCGTGCCTCCGGTCAGGGGCCGCGGGGGCTCACCGGACCGACCGGCTCGAGCGTCATCGCCAGCTTCTCGGCCATGAACCCCTCAGCGTAACGCTCGCCGCACTGGGCGCCCCTGATGCGCATCAGCCCGAGGAACGCCTCCGCGTCGAACCAGCCTTGCCCGGTCTGGGAGCCGAAGCACCTCTCCAGCACGGCCACCTTGGCCTCCGCCGTCGCGTCCGGCACCGGGTGCAGCAGGGGTGGCGAGCCGAGGTCGCCCTCCCACTTCAGGATTTCGTAGCCCAGGATGAGCCGGTCCCGGAAGGCCTGGGGGGCCAGCTCGGCCAGCAGCCGATGGTCCTGGTGGGCGTCGCCGCGGTGCGGGGCGAGGACCAGGTCGGGCGCGGTCGCCCGGGCCAGGTCCTGGAGGGCCTCCTTGGCCTCACCCCAATGTTGTGGGGTGCGACCGTCCGGAAGGCTCAGGACCTGCTG
>JBBQAB010000531.1:0-3413 GCA_038198385.1 Propionibacteriales bacterium | reverse complement strand
TTCGCCCCGAAGAGACCGATGATCTCGATCAGCTGGCCGCGGGTCTCCGCGGATGCCTTGACCTTGACCAGGAGGAGCTCCCGGCGCACGGCGGCGTCCGGGTTGAGCTCGACGATCTTGAGCACCTCGATCAGCTTGTTGAGCTGCTTAGTGATCTGCTCGAGGACGAAGTCGTCGACGTTGACCGCAAGGGTGATGCGCGACATCTCCGGGGACTCGGTGGGTCCCACGGCCAGCGAGTCGATGTTGTAGCCGCGCCGCGAGATCAGGCTGGCCACGCGGGCCAGGACTCCGGGCTTGTTCTCGACCAGCACGCTCAGCGTGTGGGTCGTGCGCGCCAGCGCCACGTCGCTCACAGTGCCATCCCTCTGTCGTTCGCTGCGCTCACAGAGCCGGATCCTTCGTTCGCTGCGCTCACAGAGCCGGATCCTTCGTTCGCTGCGCTCACAGAGCCGGATCCTTCGTTCGCTGCGCTCACAGGGTCTCTCCGTCCCAGGCCGGGGCCATGTCCCGGGCCACCTTGATGGCGTCGTTGCCCGCTCCGGCGGCGACCATCGGCCAGACCATCGCGTCCTTGTGGACCACGAACTCCACGACCACGGGCACGTCGTTGATCGACAGCGCCTTCTCGATGACGGAGTCGACGTCCTCGGGGTCCTCGGCCCGCAGTCCGACGCAACCCATCGCCTCGGCCAGCTTGGGGAAGTCGGGGACCCGGTTGGTCTTGAGGTCGGTGTTGGAGTAGCGGCTCTGGTAGAACAGGGTCTGCCACTGGCGGACCATGCCCAGGCTCTGGTTGTTGATCACGGCGATCTTGACCGGGATGCCCTCCAGGGCGCAGGTGACGAGCTCCTGGTTGGTCATCTGGAAGCAGCCGTCACCGTCGATGCCCCACACGATGGCGTCGGGCTTGCCCACCTTGGCTCCCATAGCCGCGGGCACGCAGTAGCCCATGGTGCCCAGCCCGCCGGAGTTCAGCCAGCGGCCCGGGAGCTCCCAGGGCAGGTAGTGGGAGGCCCACATCTGGTGCTGGCCCACGCCGGAGGCGTAGTAGGCGTCGGGCCCGGTCAGCTGGCCGATCCGCTGGATGACCTGCTGCGGCGACAGGCTGCCGTCGCTGGGCAGGTCGTAGCCGGTCGGGTAGCGACGCTGCAGGTCCTTGAGGTAGACGACCCAGTCCTTGATCTCGGGGTGTGTGGCGGGCTCACGGAGCAGCCCCACCAGCTCGGCGATGACCTCCTTGCAGTCGCCCACGATCGGCACGTCGGCAGTCCGGTTCTTGGAGATCTCCGCCGGGTCGATGTCGGCGTGGATGACCTTGGCCAACGGGGCGAAGGTCGAGAGCTGGCCGGTGACGCGGTCGTCGAAGCGGGTGCCCAGCGCGATCAGGAGGTCGCTGCGCTGCAGGGCGCCGACCGCGGCCACGGTGCCGTGCATGCCGGGCATCCCCATGTTCTGCGGGTGGCTGTCGGGGAAGAGGCCGCGGGCCATCAACGTGGTCACCACCGGGATCCCGGTCAGCTCGGCCAGGTCCTTGAGCTCGTCCCAGGCACGGGCCTTGAGCACGCCACCACCGACGTAGAGCACCGGCCGGTGCGCCTGGCTGATCAGCTTGGCGGCCTCCCGCACCTGCTTGCCGTGCGGCTTGGTCACCGGGTGGTAGCCGGGGAGGTCCAGGTGGTCGGGCCACACGAAGGGCGAGCGGGCCTGCAGTGCGTCCTTGGTGATGTCGACCAGCACCGGGCCGGGCCGCCCCGTCGAGGCGATGTGGAACGCCGAGGCGATGGCGGCGGCGATGTCCTCGGGCTGGGTGACCAGGAAGCTGTGCTTGGTGATCGGCATCGTGATGCCGCGGATGTCGGCCTCCTGGAAGGCGTCCGTCCCGATCGCGGGGCCGGCGACCTGCCCCGTGATCGCCACCATCGGCACCGAGTCCATGTGAGCGTCGGCGATCGGGGTGACGAGGTTGGTCGCCCCGGGACCCGAGGTGGGCATGCAGACGCCGACCTTGCCGGTGACCATCGCGTAGCCCTCGGCCGCATGGCCCGCGCCCTGCTCGTGGCGGACAAGGATGTGGCGGACCTTCTCGGAATCGTAGAGCGGGTCGTACGCCGGGAGGATGGCTCCGCCGGGAATACCGAAGACGACGTCAGCTCCCACGTGCTCCAGTGACCGGACCAGAGACTGGGCTCCGGTCAGCTCGTCGGCTCCCGTGTTGGTGTCAGACATCTCCGAACTCCCTCTTCACGCGTGGGTCCCCGTGGACCCGTGCTGGATGTTACGCCTGTGCTGCCGGGCCGCCGGCCCAAGAAAAAACCCCCGCCGCCGGATGGCAGACGAGGGAGCGTGTCGGTGGTGGTGAGAGGAACTCAGCCGACACGCTGGCTAACGAGGAGAATCACGACGGTAGTGCGCACTCGAGAACGATAACCCGCGCCGGCAACCAGTCACCGCGGCTGTCCGGGCGTCTTGTCATCTGGAAGGAACCTCGGAGGGCCTAGCATAACGCTCGGAGCGGGACCGGCGGCCTCAGAGCAGGGCCGCCGCCGAGGTCAGGAAGGGTGCGGCCACGGTCGGCGAGCCGATGGCGAGGACGTACAGACCGGTGGAGACGCGTTCCAGGAAGCCCCAGGCCCAGATCCGCCCGGGGTCGCACCCCGTCCGCTCGGCCAGCCGGGCGGAGAAACCGCGCAGGGTGGCGCGGGGGTCGGTGGACCGGGACAGGTGACCCGACCAGTCCCGCAGGGCCACCCCCAGGTCGTAGGCCCGGTCGGCCACGAAGCCCTCGGGGTCGACGAAGCAGAAGCCGGTCTCGGCCCCGGCCCGGGGAGCCGGCACGCCCAGTAGGTTGTCCGGGTGCGGGTCGCCGTGCACGATGCGGAGCTCGGTCGCGTCGACGACGGCCAACTCCTCGGCGTACGCCAGGGCCCGGTCCAGCACCCGTCGCGGGCATGGCCGCCCCAGCCGCGCCCAGTCGGTCCGCAGCGTGGCGGCGAGCAGGCTGGCCTTGTCCTGGCCGACGTCGGGCCGGACGCCAGCGGGGTCCATCCAGGCGTACGCCAGGGTGTCCGCCACGACCTCCAGCTGACGCTCGGGAGCCCAGCCCCGGCGGCTGACCGGCAGGCCGAGCTCCTCCAGCAGCAAGGCGTTGCGCTCCGGGTCGTGCCCGAGCAGACCGACGTAGCCGCGACCCTGGGCCCGGCGCAGGGCGGCGACCTGAGCGGCCAGACCGTCGTCGCTGACGGCGACCTTGACCACCACCGCCCGTCCGTCGACGGTCGTGGCCCGAACCACGTAGGAGCCGCTGCCGCCGGCCACCGGTCGGCCGTAGGTCAGGCCCCAGCGCCCGGCGAGCTCGTCGAGGGTCCGCGGCAGCCCAGCCGTCCACACCCGACCAGCCTCGCCCAGGGTGG
>JBBQAB010000530.1:0-5425 GCA_038198385.1 Propionibacteriales bacterium | reverse complement strand
CTGGCCGCCGAGCGCGAGGCGCTGGCCGGCGCCGACGACGACGCGGCCCGGCTCGCGGAGATGGAGCTGGACACCCTGCCCGACGACGTGGCGGGTGCGGTCCGCGCACTGGACCCGTACCAGTGGCGGTCCCCGGAGGCCCAGCAGACCTACGCCGCGATCCAGGACATGCTGCGGCGCGAGGTGCTCGACGCCCAGTTCTCGGGCATGAAGCAGGCCCTGGAGTCCTCCGATCCCGAGGCCATGCAGCGGGTGAAGGACATGCTGGCCGACCTCAACTCCCTGCTCGCCGCCCACGCGCGCCAGGAGGACACCGCCGACCAGTTCGCCGACTTCATGGCTCGGCACGGGGAACTGTTCCCCGAGCAGCCCGAGACCATCGACGAGCTGATCGACGCCTTGTCCCGTCGCCAGGCTGCGGCCCAGCGGATGATGGCCTCGCTGAGCCCGGAGCAGCGCGAGCAGCTGGGTCAGCTGATGAGCCAGGCCCTGGCCGACGCCGACCTGGCCTCCGAGATGGCCCAGCTGGGCGACAACCTGCGGGCGCTGCGTCCCGGTCTGGACCGGGAGTCCCCCGCCGGGATGCGGCCGGGCGGTGACTCGCTGGGCTACAGCGATGCGGTCGAGGCCGTGGCCGAGCTCGCCGACCTGGAGGCGCTGGAGAACCAGCTGTCCCAGGGCGACCCCGGGGCCACCCTGGACGAGGTCGACGTGGAGATGCTGGAGAAGCGGCTGGGCCACGAGGCGGTGCGGGACTTCCAGGCGCTGCGGGACCTGGAGCGCGAGCTGGAGGAGCAGGGCTACCTGACCCACGGCGACGACGGTCTCCGGCTGACCCCCCGGGCCGTACGTCGGCTCGGGCAGACCGCGCTGCGCCGGGTGTTCGACCAGCTGGCGGCCTCGGGCCACGGCGCCCACGAGGACCACCGGACCGGCTCCGCCGACGAGCCGACCGGCCTCACCCGGCCCTGGGTGTTCGGGGACGAGCTGCCGATCGACGCTCCCCGTACGGTCGGCAACGCGCTCCGACGGCGCGGGATCCAGCCCGGTGCGGTCAGCCTCGACGTGGAGGACTTCGAGGTCACCGAAACCGAGCGGCGGACCAGTGCGGCGGTGGCCCTGTGCGTCGACCTGTCCTTCTCGATGGTCCAGGACGGCCGCTGGGGGCCGATGAAGCAGACCGCGTTGGCCCTGAACCACCTGATCGAGACCCGCTTCCGCCAGGACGCCCTGCAGGTGATCGGCTTCAACCGCTACGCGCGGCGGCTCTCACCCGTGCAGCTCGCCGAGGCGGAGCCGGAGTGGATCCAGGGCACCAACCTGCAGCACGCGCTGCTGCTGGCCGCCCGGCACCTGCGTCGGCACCCCGACGCCGAGCCGGTCGTGCTGGTGGTCACCGACGGGGAGCCGACGGCGCACCTCGCCGGCGACGGTCAGGCGTTCTTCCAGTGGCCGACCACCACCGAGACCCTGCGGGCCACCATCGCCCAGGTCGACGAGCTCGGACGCTACGGGGCGACCATCAACACCTTCATGCTCGGGGAGAACGACGGGCTCCGGCGCTTCGTGGACGCCATCGCCCGCCGGGCCGGCGGCCGGGTCTTCACCCCCGACATCGGCCGGCTGGGGGAGTACGTGGTCTCCGACTACCTGAAGGCCCGCCGGGGCCGTCGCTGAGGCCGGTCCGAGGTGGGGTGTGGGGAATTCCGGGCCGGCTCCGCCCTACGCGGCCCGTCGGGGCTGAGGCGCCGCGGGCCTGCGGGTCCGGTGCAGCACCGCCCGGACGGCCAGGCCGAAGGCCAGCCCCCAGAAGGCCGCGCCGATCCCGAGCAGGGTGATGCCCGAGGCGGTGGCCACCACGGTGACCACCGCCGCCTCCCGGTCGGCCACCTCGCCCAGCGCCTGCTGGAGCGCCGAACCCAGGGTGCCGAGCAGGGCCAGGGCGGCCACGGTGATGATCAGACCGGCCGGGGCGTGGGTCAGGACGAACGCCGCCGCCGCCGAGCCGAGACCCAGCACGACGTAGCTCCCGGCCGCCGACACCGCCGCGACCCAGCGTCGGGCCGGGTCCGGATGGGCCTCCTCCGAGGCGGCCAGCGCCGCCGAGATGGCCGCCAGGTTCACCGCGTGCCCGCCGAAGGGTGCCGCGACCGCCGAGACCCCGGCCGTCACCAGCATGGTGGGGCGCCAGGGCACGGTGTAGCCGAACGTCTTCATCACCGCGACGCCCGGCGCGTACTGGGAGGCGATGTTGACCAGAAACAGGGGGAGAGCCAGACCGACCACGGCACGCCAGTCCAGGGTGGGGATAGTCCAGGTCAGGGCCGGCACCAGGTCGCTCCCCCGAGGCGCCTGGTCGAGGGTCAGGACCACCACAACGAGGGCGGTGACCAGGGCGAGCGGGACGGCCCAGCGGCGGGCGAAGGCGTACGTGACCAGCCAGACCACCAGGATCGGGGCCACGTAGAGCGGGGTCGCGGCCAAGGTCGTGAAGGCGGTGGCGCAGATCGGGATCAGCACCCCGGCCAGCATGGCGTTGGCGATCGTGCTGGGGATGGCCGCCATCAGCCGGGCCAGCCACGGCCACAGCCCGGTGACCGCGGTCAGCACCGCCACGACGAGGAAGGCGCCCACCGTGGCCGCCCAGTCCGGGCGGGCCAGGTGGGTGCCGGCCAGCAACGCGGCCCCGGGGGTGGACCAGGCCAGCGTGATGGGCATCCGGTAGCGGAGCGACAGCACGACGATGCCGAGCGCCATCGCCAGCAGCAGGACCAGCAGTCCGGAGGCTGCCTGGGCCGTGGTCGCACCCTGGGACCGGAGGCCGGTGAGGACCAGGGCGAAGAGGACGAGAAGCCGACCACGGCCGTGACCACGCCGGCCAGCACCGCGCCGACCCAGTGGGAGCGGTGCTCCAGCGGGTGGTCCGGCATCCGGTGAGCATAGGGCGGGCCCGGTTCTCGAGAACGTCTTGGGCCGGTTCCGGGACAGCGGTCCACGCGCCCGTGGGCGGTAGCCTGAGCACCCTTGTTTCCTCCTGAAGGATCTCCGTGAGCACCTCGCAGCCGCCTCCCGCCGCGACCGACGGTCCGCCCCGGCCCGCCGACCTCCGCCGCTGGCGTCAGCACCTGGCTGACGAGCGCGCCGAGGCCGCGGTCTACCGCGAGCTGGCCCGGCACCGTACGGGGGAGGAGCGAGAGATCCTGCTCGCCCTCGCCGACGCCGAGGGGCGCCACGAGACGCACTGGCTGGAGCTGCTCGGCGACGAGGCGGGTCGGCCCCGGCGGGCCGACCTGCGGACCCGTCTGCTGGGCCTGCTGGCCCGCCGCTTCGGCTCGGTGTTCGTGCTCGCGCTGGCCCAGCGGGCCGAGGCGCGGTCACCGTACGAGTCCGACTCGGACGCCACCAGCGCGATGGCCGCCGACGAGCGGATCCACGAGGAGGTCGTCCGGGGTCTCGCCGCGCGCGGTCGGAACCGCCTGTCGGGCACTTTCCGGGCGGCGGTCTTCGGCGCCAACGACGGCCTGGTGAGCAACCTCTCGCTGGTCCTGGGCATCAGCGCCAGCGGGGTGGCCAACCACGTCGTCCTGCTGACCGGGCTGGCCGGTCTGCTGGCCGGCGCGCTGTCGATGGGCGCCGGGGAGTATGTCTCGGTCCGGTCCCAGCGGGAGCTGCTGGAGGCGTCCACCCCCGACCCGCACGCCCAGACCGTGCTGCCCGAGCTGGACCTGGACGCCAACGAGCTCGCCCTGCTCTACCGCGCTCGCGGCATGGACGCGGATGCGGCGCAGGCCCACGCCGACGAGACCCTGCGTGGCCTCGGCGGCCACGTCAACGACCGGCCGGCCCTGCCGGAGGCCACTCCTGCCGACGCCGGCGGCGAGGAGGCGGACGAGCACGAGGCAATCGGGACCGGGATGCGGGCCGCCGTCTCCAGCTTCTGCTTCTTCGCCTCCGGTGCGGTCATCCCGGTGCTGCCCTACCTCTTCGGGCTGCAGGGTCTGCCCGCGGTCATCGTAGCCGCGGTGCTGGTCGGCCTGACCCTGGTCGCCACCGGGGCGGCCGTCGGTCTGCTCTCGGGGGCCTCCCCGCTGCGCCGCGGGCTGCGTCAGCTCGCCATCGGGTACGGGGCCGCCGCCGTCACGTACGCCCTCGGTCTGCTCTTCGGCACCGGGGCGGCCTGAGCGCCGGACCGCAGGGGTCAGCGCGCTGAGGGCCGACAGGGGCGCTGGTGAGCCCGGGGAGCCGGGGTCAGCGCTGGGAGTGGCCGGTGCTCTTCTGCCGGGCCAGGATGTCCAGCAGATAGGTGCCGTAACCGGATTTGAGCAGGGCCGTGGCGCGCTCCTCCAGCTCGTCGTCGCCCAGGAAGCCCTGCCGCCAGGCCGCCTCCTCCGGGGCACCGACCTTCAGGCCCTGGCGGGCCTCGATGGTGCGGACGAAGTTGTTGGCGTCGTTCATCGACTCGAAGGTGCCGGTGTCCAGCCAGGCCGTGCCGCGGGGGAGGACCCCGACCTGGAGCCGACCGGCCTCCAGGTAGTACCGGTTGACGTCGGTGATCTCGTACTCCCCGCGGGCCGAGGGGGCCAGGTCCCCCGCGATCGCGACCACGTCGTTGTCGTAGAAGGAGAGGCCCGGCACCGCGTAGTTGGACTTGGGCTCGGTCGGCTTCTCCTCCAGCGAGACCGCGCGACCGTCGGCGTCGAACTCGACCACCCCGTACGCGCTGGGCTCGGCGACCCAGTAGGCGAAGACCGCGCCGCCCTCGACGTCGGCGAAGCGACGCAGCTGGGTGCCCAGCCCGGGCCCGTAGAAGATGTTGTCCCCCAGGACCAGCGCGACCTTCTCCCTGCCGATGAAGTCGGCCCCGATCACGAAGGCCTGGGCCAGCCCGTCGGGGGAGGGCTGCTGGCCGTAGCTGATCGAGATGCCGAACTGCGACCCGTCCCCGAGCAGCCGCACGAAGCCGTCCGCATCGTGCGGGGTGGTGATGACCAGCACCTCGGAGATGCCGGCGAAGATGAGCGTCGAGAGCGGGTAGTAGATCATCGGCTTGTCGTAGACCGGGACCAGCTGCTTGCTGATGCCGAGGGTCACGGGGTGCAGCCGGGTGCCGGAGCCGCCCGCCAGAATGATGCCGCGCATGGCCGACAGTGTGGCACCGACGGGCCGCTCACGCCGGGACCGGCGCGGACCGGGCCCCACCCCGGGAGGTGTCCAGCGGCCCCCGGGGCGGCCCAGGGCTCCCTAGGATGGCGGCCATGACGACTTTCCTGGTGACGGGCGGGGCCGGTTTCATCGGCTCGAACTTCGTCCGGCACGTGCTCGACCACACCGACGCGACGGTCACCGTGCTGGACCTGCTGACCTACGCCGGCAGCCGGACCTCCCTGGACGGGCTGCCCGCCGACCGCGTCTCCCTCGTGGAGGG
>JBBQAB010000529.1:0-3551 GCA_038198385.1 Propionibacteriales bacterium | reverse complement strand
GAGCACGACCAGCAGCAGAGCGACGACGAGTTCGACGTAGTCCTGCTGGGTCATCGTGCTGGCGCCACCCGGTCCGGACGCTCCGCCTCCCAGGCGGCGACAATCTTGTCCTTCAGCCCGAACATCGCGGTCTTCTCGTCCGGCTCGGCGTGGTCGTAGCCGAGCAGGTGCAGCAACCCGTGGACCAGGAGGTACTCCGCCTCCCCCTGGGGGCTGCGGTCGTGCTCGGCGGCCTGCCGGCCGGTGACGGTGGGACAGAGCACGATGTCGCCGAGCAGGCCGAGCGGGGGCTCCTCGTCGTCCTCGGGCGGCCGGAGCTCGTCCATCGGGAAGCTCAGGACATCGGTGGGGCCCGGCTCCCCCATGTACTTCTCGTGGTAGGCGCTCATGGTGTCCTCGTCGACCAGCAGGATCGACAGCTCGGCCATCGGGTGGATGCCGAGCCGGTCGAGCGCGAAGGTCGCCAGCCGGACCAGCCCAGCACTGTCGGCGTCGACCCCGGACTCGTTGTTCAGGTCGATCGTCATCAGCGGTTGCCCCGCCCGGGCGGGACGGGCTGGGCGGCCTCGAAGGTGTCGTACGCCGCCACGATGCGCCCGACCAGCTTGTGCCGGACCACGTCGTGGTTGGTCAGGTGGCAGAAGGCGATGTCCTCGACCTCGTCCAGGATGCCTTGGACCACCCGGAGACCGCTGCGGGTCCCGTTGGGCAGGTCGACCTGGGTCACGTCCCCGGTCACGACGACCTTGGACCCGAACCCGAGGCGGGTCAGGAACATCTTCATCTGCTCCATCGAGGTGTTCTGGGCCTCGTCGAGGATGATGAAGGCGTCGTTGAGGGTCCGTCCCCGCATGTACGCCAGCGGGGCCACCTCGATCGTCCCGGCCGTGAGCAGCCGCGGGATGGTGTCGGGGTCGAGCATGTCGTGCAGCGCGTCGTAGAGCGGACGCAGGTACGGGTCGATCTTGTCGTTCAACGTCCCGGGCAGGAAGCCGAGGTGCTCACCGGCCTCCACCGCGGGGCGGGTCAGGATGATCCGGGTGACCTGCTTGTTCTGCAGCGCCTGCACCGCCTTGGCCACCGCGAGGTAGGTCTTGCCGGTCCCGGCCGGTCCGATCCCGAAGGCCACCGTGTGCTTGTCGATCGCGTCCACGTAGCGCTTCTGGTTCAGCGTCTTGGGTCGGATCGTCTTGCCGCGGGAGGACAGGATGTTATGGGTCAGCACGTCGGCGGGGCTGGTGTCCTCGCGGGCCGCGAGCATCGCGACGGTCCGCTCCACCGCGTCCCCGGTCAGACCCTGGCCCGTACGGAGCACGGTGACCAGCTCGGTGACCACGGCGACGGCGAGGTCGACCGCGACCGTGCTGCCGCTCAGGGTGATCTCGTTGCCGCGGACGTGGATGGCGGCGTCGAGCTCGCGCTCAAGGATCCGGAGGAACTCGTCGCGCGGTCCCAGGATGTTGACCATCTCGACCGAAGCCGGGACGGTGACCCGCTTGGACAGCTCGACCCCGGTGGGGACGCTGTCGGGCTCGGACGAGGTCGCGCCCAACGACGCAGCCGTACGGGCCGATGATTCTGACCTACTCAGGTGCTTCCTCACAGACTGTCGGGTCGCGCACGCGCGGCCCCGGATGGGTGGTCTCCTCCATCGTAGTGAACGCGTCCACCGCGCCCCAACCGTGTGGCCGGGCTCCCCCCTCAGGCGTGGATGCGAACGGGCCCGCCACCGCCGTACGGACGGGCCCGCTGGCCCGGCCGGACTCAGTGGCCGTCGGGAACGACGTGCACGGCGGCCTCCTCGGCACTGGCCGCGCCGCCGTCGATGCCGACCGCCTCGCCGATCATGTCCTTGTCCACGTCGGGGCCGATGCCCCCGTTGGGGTCGACCAGACGACCGGCGCGCTCGTCACCCACCTCGCCGTCGTCCAGGTTCTCCAGCTCGTCCCGGACGGTGAGGTTGTCCTCCTCGCGCGGCTCCACGTACGGGTCGGGCTCGGGGATCTCCTCGGCGAGCCGCTCGTCCAGGTTCTCGTGCTCCCCCTCGCGGATCAGCGGGGAGTAGTTCTCGGCGGTGGTGTAGCCCTCGTCGAGGACGTCCTCGACGCCCCGGTCGTCGAGGGAGCGCTGCGGCTCGAGCTGGTCCAGCTGCTCGGACTCGTCGGGGGCCTCGTTGGTGTATTGGCTCATGGCCCCCAGCCTGCCACGCACGACGGACGGCATGCGCGGACGCTGGAGTTCCGATCACCCGACCGCCCCTCACCTTCGGCCGCCCAGCACCTTCGGTGTCGCCTTCGGCTGCCCAGCACCTTCGACTGGCTGTCACCTCAAACCGGCCAGCAGCGCCGGCGGCTCAGCGCAGCAGCAGTCCGGCGAGCCCGACCACGCCGGCGGTGGAGGTGCGCAGCACCCCGTCGCTCACCAGCACGGGCCTCGCCCCCGCCGCGGTCATGGTCGCGAGCTCCTCGGGGGAGATGCCGCCCTCGGGGCCGACGACCAGGAGGACCGTGCCGGAGGCCGGAAGGCTCAGCTCGGCCAGCGACCGGGTGGCGTCCTCGTGCAGCACCAGAGCCAGATCGGCGTCGGCGACCAGAGCCGCGAGCCGGGCGGTGCTGACGTGGGGGGTCACCGTAGGCACACGGAGCCGGCGCGACTGCTTCGTGGCCTCCCGTACGGTGCTGCGCCAGCGCGCGAGGGACTTCTCCCCCCGCTCGGCCGACCAGCGCACGATCGAGCGGGACGCCTGCCAGGGGACGATCTCGTCCACCCCCAGCTCGGTGAGCATCTCGATGGCCAGCTCGGGGCGGTCGCCCTTGGCCAGGGCCTGGACGACCACGAACCGGACCGGGCGTACGGGGGCGTGGCGATGCTCGAGCACCTCCAGCTCCACGCCGACCTTGGACGCCGCCACCACCCGGGCGCGCACGCCCCGCCCCCGGCCGTCGGAGACCAGGATCCGCTCGTTGGGCTGCAGCCGACGCACGACCGCCGCGTGGCGACCCTCGTCACCACGCAGCGTCAGCCCGACCCCGACGGCCGGCAGGGGGTCGGCCAGGTCCTCGAGCAGGAACAGCGGGTCGCTCACGGGCGGGACCTGCCGCCACGACGGGGCACTAGCCCGCGAACGCGTCGCGCAGCCGGCCGAAGACCCCACGCCCGTGCTTCTGCACGGTCACCTCGGGGCGGGTCTCCTCACGGAGCTCGGCCAGCTGGCGCAGCAGCTCGCGCTGCTCGTCGTCGATCCGGGTCGGGGTCTGCACCATCAGGGTGACCCCGAGCTGGCCACGCCCGCTGGCGCGGAGCCGCGGGACGCCCTTGCCGTCGATGGCCACCCGGGTGCCGGACTGGGTCCCGGCCGGGACGGTGAGCCGGACGCTCTCGCTCTCCGGGTCGGCGTCCTCCCACTCGGCCTCGAGGGTGTCCACGGTGACCTGGGTGCCGAGAGCGGCCGCGGTCATCGGGATGCGGACGATGACCTCAAGGTCGTCGCCCTCACGCCGGAAGATCTCGTGCGGCAGGACCTGCAGCTCGACGTAGAGGTCGCCGGCCGG
>JBBQAB010000528.1:0-2276 GCA_038198385.1 Propionibacteriales bacterium | reverse complement strand
TGCGCCCGACGGCCATCGGGGCACCCGTGGCCCGGCTCTTGTGCGGGAGCGTACGCCACGTCGGGTCCCGTTTCCGCCCGGCCGGCGGCCCGGCCGGCCCGGCCGGGGCCCGTCAGCCCAGGGTGGCGGTGTCGATGACGAACCGGTAGCGGACATCGCTGTTCACCACGCGGTCCCAGGCCTCGTTGATCTTGTCGGCGCTGATGACCTCGATCTCGGCACCGAGGCCGTGCTCGGCGCAGAAGTCGAGCATCTCCTGGGTCTCGGGGATGCCACCGATGCTGGAGCCGGAGAGGCTGCGGCGGCCCGGGAGCAGCGAGAACGCCTTGACCGACATCGGGTGTTCGGGAGCCCCGACCTCGACGAGGGTGCCGTCGACGGCAAGCAGGCCCATGTAGGCGTCGAGGTCGAGGTTGGCCGAAACGGTGTTGACGATGAGGTCGAAACGGCGCTTGAGCTGCTCGAAGGTGTCGGGGTCACTGGTCGCGTAGTACTCAGTGGCGCCCAGGCGCAGCCCGTCCTCCTGTTTCTTCAGGGACTGGCTGAGAACGGTGACCTCGGCTCCCATGGCGTGGGCGATCTTGACACCCATGTGGCCCAGGCCGCCGAGGCCGATGATGGCCACCTTCTTGCCGGGGCCGGCGTTCCAGTGGTTGAGCGGGGAGTAGAGGGTGATGCCGGCGCACAGCAGCGGCGCGGCCTCGTCGAGCTCGATGCCCTCGGGGATGCGGAGGGCGAAGTCCTGGTCGACGACGATGTGGGTCGAGTAGCCGCCGGCGGTGGGCTTGCCGTCGCGGCCGATGCCGCCGTAGGTGCCGATGTTGCCGTTCAGGCAGTACTGCTCCAGGCCCTTCTGGCAGGAGTCGCACTCGCGGCAGGAGTCGACCAGGCAGCCGACCCCGACCGGGTCGCCGACGGCGTGCTTGTCCACCTCGGAGCCGACCTCGGCCACGAACCCGGCGATCTCGTGGCCCACGACGATGGGCCAGCCGGCGTCGCCCCACTCACCGCGGGCGGTGTGGATGTCGGAGTGGCAGATGCCAGCGAACTTGATGTCGATCAGGATCTCGCGAGGGCCGACGTCGCGGCGCTCGATGGTGGTGGGCTCGAGCGGTGCGGTCGCACTGGGCGCGGCGTAGGCGTTTACGGTCAGCATGGGTGCTCCTGATGTAGGGGTGCGGCGACGCGGGGGAAGCACGCGTACGGCCTGACTTTCACGTCGACCGTACCCGCCTGCGCCCAGCACCGTGGTACGAGGGTTGAGCGCAGGTGGCACCGTGGAGAGAATCCCCATCTGGAAGCCAAACGCGTGCGGGCTTGGAGCGGAACGGGCCGGATGCTCGCTGGCGGCATTTTGTCGCTTGTGGCCATTCCGGCGTGCGGCCCTGGCAAGCTATCTCGGGTGACCCCCGGAGATGCCAGCCTGCTCGAAGGCCTCTACGAAAGTCTGCTCACACGAGAGCTCGAGAAGCGACTGGGGGGCCTGTCGAAATTCGACATGCAGTTCGGGGCCGTTGATGAGGCCGATGCGCCGGACGTTCTCGCACGACATGTCCGCGAGGTCACCATGCGTGCCCTCCGGCACGAGAAAGACCAGGGACGCAGGTTAGCGCTGGTCAATCGCCTCGTTGAGGCTTTGGGGGCCCCCGAGGATTCGGTCTCATCGGCGAGGCAACTTCTTGCCCTCGTGTTACCCCCCGGTCCTGGTGTCGTGGGCCACGTCCAGCGCGGGCGCCCGGCGACGCCACTCTCGGAGGCAGCCTTGCTCACCAATGCCCCGGGTGAGCCGGGAGTCGGCCATGAGATTCGCGCGGAGCTGGCCAGTGCGGACCGTGTGGACATCATTATGGCGTTTGTGAAGTGGTACGGCCTCCGCCTTTTCGAGGACCAGCTCCGGGCGTTACGGGACCGCGCCGTCCCCCTTCGGGTGATCACGACGACGTACATGGGGGCTACCGAGCGGGTTGCCCTCGATCGGCTGGTGACGGACTTTGGGGCTCAGGTCAAAGTTCAGTACGACGCCCAGCGGACACGACTCCATGCGAAGGCGTGGCTGGTCCGGCGCAACACCGGCTTCGATACGGCGTACGTCGGTTCCAGCAACCTCTCCCGCGCCGCCATGCTCGACGGCGTGGAGTGGAATGTTCGGCTGTCCTCGGTGTCGACGCCGCCCTTGCTGCAGAAGTTCCTGGCGACATTCGAAAGCTATTGGAACGACGCCACCTTCGAGAGCTATGACCCCGAGAGGGACCGCGACAAACTCGATGACGCACTAG
>JBBQAB010000527.1:0-8749 GCA_038198385.1 Propionibacteriales bacterium | reverse complement strand
GAGCTCGGCGGCGGGCAGCGTCCGCGGCGCCGCGGGGTGGTCCCCGGCGCGCCGGATGTCCTCATGGTGCACGACGTACTCGACCAGGTTGATCTGCTCCGCGGCCCAGCTCATCGGCGACCAGCGGGGCGGCCCGTCCAGGAACCGGGTGACCAGAGCCTGCTGGCCCTCCGCCGTCGCCGTGGTCGCCGCCAGCCGACCCAGCTGACGCTCCTGGCCGGGCGGTCGTCCCGCCACCGCGTCGCTGATGATGGCGGGAGGGTTCTGCTCGCGGGCCACCAGGTGGGCCAGGAGATAGGACACGTCCCAGCCCTCGCACAGCGTCGGAGCGTTCGGCGAGGCCGCGCGCAAGGTGGCGACGAGGGCGGACCGCTCGTCGTCGACCCAGGACACGTGACTACCGCCGACCGAGGCGACGTTCGCCGTTGGCGCCCCGCTCGTAGGGCAGCCCGTAGTAGCTGTAGAGATCGGGCTCAGTGTCGGACTCGAGCTGACCGTCGGTGTCGATCGACGGGGCGCTCTTGGCCAGCTTCTTGTCGGTCATCACCCGGAGGTGCTTGGGCGCGACCTTGGCCCCGGTGACCGGCACGAGGATGAGCTTGCCGCCGACCAGACCCACCTTGACGGTGGCAAAGGCCGCCTGGTCGGTCGCGGTGTCGAAGTAGACCGCTTCCAGGGTCCCGATCTTCGCACCCTCCTGGTCCACCACGGCCAGGCCGACCCAGTCGCGGATGTCGTCTACGTCAAACATGTTGTGTCCCTTCGTGCGGCCTCCCGGCCGCGGGTCGCTCAGGAAAGGCCCGACTATACGCGGGGGGTCTGACCGCGGACCCGGGTTGGTCCCCCGCGTGAAGATGGACCGGTGCCTGTCGAGGAGAAGACCTGCCGCTCGTGCGGCCGCCGGATCACCTGGCGGAAGAAGTGGGCCGACAACTGGGACCAGGTCCAGTTCTGCAGCACCGCCTGCCGCCGACGTGGCGTCACCGCGGCGGACCGGGCTCTGGAGGAGGCGTTCCGGGCGCTGCTGGTCACCCGGCCCCGCAGCGGCGGGGTGACCCCGGCCGAGGCTCTGGCCCGGGTCGGTGACGAACCGGCCCGTCCCGGATCCGGAGCAGGCGCCGAGGAGCCGGCCCGACGCGCGGCGCGACGGCTGGTGGCCGCCGGGATGGCGGAGATGGTGCAGGGTGGGCGCGTCGTCGACCCCTCGACCGCGAAGGGGCCGTTCATGCTCCGCCGGTCGCGCTGACCCCGAAGATCTGCGCCAGTGGCCGGCCTGCCCCTCGTCCCGCCGGGCCGAAGGCACGACCGGCGATTGGCGCTCCCATTTTCCGGGGCTCTCAGCTCGAGAGGGTGCCGTAGGACCGGCCCAGCTCGGCGAAACCCTCGTCCAGGCTGATCCGCGGGCTCCAGTGCAACGCCGCTCGGGTCCGGCGCTGGTCGAACCAGTGCGCGGTGGAGAGCTGCTCGGCCAGGAACCGGGTCAGGGGCGGGTCCTGCTCGGGACGACCGGCCCACTGGCGCAGCGCCCAAACCCCCTCGACGACCAGCCCGAGGGCCGAGGCCACCCGGACCGGCACCTGCCGGTGCGGAGCGGGGGCGCCGCCGGCCCGGGCTATCCCGCCCAGGATCTCCGTGACCGGGCGGGGCTCGCCGTTGGTGACCACCAGGGCCTCACCGTGGGCGTCGGGCGCGTGGTCCAGAGCCGCGACCAGGGCATCCACGGCGTTCGTGACGAAGGTGGTGTCAACGAGCACGGCCCCGGTCCCGATCAGCGGCAGCCGACCCTGCCGGGACCGCTCCACGATTCGGGCCACGAGCTGGGTGTCGCCTGGCCCCCAGACCAGGTGCGGCCGGATGGCCAGCACGGCAAGGTCCGGCCCGTCGGCGGCCAGGGCGTCCAGCTCGCCGACGGCCTTGCTCCGCGCGTACGGCCCCCGCGCCCGCCCGGGGTCGGCCGGCTCGGCACCGGCCCCGACCAGCGAGTAACCGCTGTGGGCGACCGAGGGTGAGGAGACGTGGACCAGGCGGGAGACCCCGGTCTGCTGACAGGCGGCCACGACCGAGCGCGTGCCCACGATGTTGGCCCGCTCGTACGCCGCCCAGGGACCCGTGACGTTGACCTTGGCCGCCAGGTGGACGACGGCATCGTGACCGGCGACCGCGTCCCGTACGGCGTCGGCATCGGCCACGTTGGCCAACACCTCGCGCAGCCCCAGACCGGCGGGCCGTCGCTGCAGCACGGTCACCTGGTCGCCCCGGTCGGCCAGGGCGCGAGCGGTCGCCCCGCCCAGCATGCCGCTGGCCCCGGTGAGCAGCACCCTCACGGACGCGGCGCCCGGTGGCCGGCGAGCAGCCGGTCGGCCCAGCGGGCCACAGCCGCGCGGTCGATCTTGGAGGCGTGGCGGATGTCGACCGGCAGGTGGCGCAGGGTCAGGACCGCCGCTACCGACACCGGTGGCTCTCCCTGGGACAGCAGGTCGCGGACCGCGGAGGTCACCGATGCGTCGGCGAGACCGTCGCGGACCCGGCCCGGGCCGGCGACGGGCTCGACCACGACGACGACCTGCTGACGCCCGGCCGGCCCGACGCCGACGACCGCCGCCGACGACACCCCGGTCAGGCCCTCCACCCGCTGCTCCAGGCTGACCGGCGTGAGCGGGCCCCCCTCGGTGCTGAGCACGTGCACCAGCCGGCCCTCGACCCAGAGCCGACCCTGGTCGTCCAGATGCCCGACGTCGCCGGTCCGGTGCCAGCCGGCGTTGCGCGAGCTGCGCCGCTCGGTGGCCCAGAGCCGGTCGTAACGCTCCTTGACGTGAGCGGCGGCGACACAGATCTCCCCCGTCACCCCGGTCTCCTCGGTCAGCTCCCCGTCGGCCCGGGCCAGGTCGTCGAGCGGGCTGAGCCGCACCCGGACCCCGGGCCGCGGTCGACCCACGCAGACCCCGTTCCCCGCCCCGGCCGCCTCGATCTCGGGCAGGGAGATGTCGGCCAGGGGCAGCGCCTCGGTCATCCCGTACGGGGTGTGCAGCTCGGCCGCAGGCAGCAGCTCCTGGACCCGGCGCAGCAACCGGGCGGGCACCGGAGCGCCGGCCGACATCACCAGCCGAACCCCGCCGAGGCTGGCCCGCTGCTCCGAGCTCAGCTCGGCGGCGGTGGCCACCACGTTGCGCAGTGCGGCCGGGGAGGCGAAGACCACCGTGGCCTCGATGGCCTGCACCGCCTGGGCCAGGGCGCGCGCGGTCAGGGTGCCGGGCGCGGTGACCGACATGTCGGGGACGGCGGCGGCCATCCCGAGGGCCGGGCCGTACAGCGCGAAGGGCGCGAAGGCCGCGACCCACCGGTCGGCCCCGGTCAGGGCGTACGTGCTCTGCAGCTGGTCGATCTGGGCCCGCAGCTGGGCCAGCGTGTAGACGACACCCTTGGCCGGGCCGGTCGCCCCGGAGGTGAAGAGCACGGCCGCCTCGGCGTCGCCGGGCGGCAGGTCGGGCACGGATCGACTGCGGCCGCGCTGCTCGAGCTCGGCCAGCGTGGCCCCCCAGCCGAACGCCCGCCGCAGCGCCACCGGCAGCGGCTCGGCCACGATCCGGCGACCGGGGATGCGCAGGGCGCCCATGGCCAGCAGGGCCTTGCGGATGCCGACCACGTGGTCTGGTCCTGCGCTGCGCAGCGCGTGCGCCATGCCGCGGAGACCGAGACCGGCGTCGGCGACCACGATGACCGCGCCGACCCGCCAGACGGCGTACACGGCTACGGTGAGGTCGACCCCGGGCGGCACCAACAGGGCGACCCGGTCACCGGGCCGTACGCCGTCGGCGGCCAGACCGGCGGCCAGGTCGCGGACCCGCTCCTCCAGCTCGGCGAACGAGGTCACGCGGACCGTGTCACCGGACAGCTCGACCACGGCCGGCTCGGCGTCCCCGGCCCGGGCCAGCAGGGCGTCCCAGGGACGGCGTGGCGGGGCCGCGCCGGCCGCCGGACCGTCCGGCGCGCCTGACTCCGAACCGCCTGACGCCGAACCGCCTGACTCCGAACCGCGTGACCCAGGCAGCGCGTCCGACCCAGGCTCAGGGGACCGCAGACCCAGGTCGCCGACCCAGTGCCAGGCGTCGGTCGCGGTCTGGGGCGCGTCCTCGGTGACCAGGTGGGAGGCCCCGGGGTAGCGCTGGACGTCGGCGTGCGGCATCCGGCGCAGCAGGTCCTCCAGCTGACGCTCGGTGAACACCGGGTCCCGGGGACCCCAGAGCAGCAGGACCGGCACGTCAGACAGGGCCCCCAGGCCGCCGGCGATCGCGTCCAGGGTCGGGCGGCTGGGGTGGTCCGGTCCCACCGGGATGTCGGCCACGAAGTCCGCTATGGACTGCCGCCGGTCGGCGCGGCCGTACGGCAGCTCCAGACCGTGCCGGGCCGCCGGGCTCAGTCCCGGCCGGGACAGGGCGCTGGCCCCCTTGACGAAGACCGGGGTCCGTACGCAGACGGTCTGGCGCAACAGCGAGGTCCGGGCCAGCCAGATCAGCCCGGGCGGGGCGGCGTCGACCGACAGGTTGACGGCGGTGTTGGTCAGCACGACCCCGGCCAGCTGGTCGTGGTGCTCCAGGGCCCAGCCCAGCGAGATCAGGCCGCCCCAGTCGTGGGCCCCCGTGACCACGGGGGCCGTGACGCCCAGCGCCGCGGTCAGGGTGCCCAGGTCGCTGACCCGCTCGGCCAGTGTGCGCGGCTGCCCCAGCCGCTCGGAGTAGCCCATCCCGAGGTGGTCCACGGCCAGCACGCGCCAGCCGGCGGGGGCCTCCGCCAGGAACCGGCGCCAGAGATAGGACCAGGTGGGGTTCCCGTGCACGCAGAGCATGGTGCCCACGACCGGCTCGGCCCCGTTGTCCAGGACGTGCCACCGGCGGGTCACCCCGGCGGCGTCCGGGACCTCGACCAGCCGCGACCAGGACGGGTCGACCCCCTCGAGCTCCTCGGGGCCCTCCTGCGACCAGGCGCCGCCGTCTTCTTCGGTGAGTCTCACCCCGCCGTCTTCTTCGGTGAGTCTCACCCCGCCGTCTTCTTCGGTGAGTCTCACCAGGCGATCTCGGCGAAGGACGTGTTCAGTCCGGAGCCGATGCCCAGCAGCATGACGCGCATCCCGGGCTGCATCAGGTCCACGTGCTGCGCCAGGGTGAAGGGCACCGCAGCCGGGCCCATGTTGCCGAAGTGCGGCAGCGTCCGGGGGAACTTGGCCTCGTCGGCCTCCAGCCGGCCCGCCAGCGCGCTCAGGTGGACCAGGGAGGTCTGGTGGGCCACGAAGTAGTCGACGCTCTCGGGCGTCCAGCCGAACTCGTCCTTGGCCTCGGTCCAGGTCTTCACGGCAAGCTCGATCCCAGCCTCGAACAGCTGGCGGGAGTCGGTCCGCATCCGGTTGAAGTCGCCGACGCACAGGTTGTGGTGCTCGGTCCCGGCTCGGCTGGCCCCGCCGATGACCCGGTGGCCCTCGGGGTGCCGGTCGGCACGGCCCAGGACCATCGCCGCCGAACCCGAACCGAGGGTCAGGGTCGCGAACTGGGACTTCACGTCGTGCTTGGTCGCGTCGTCGAGCTTGAGCCGGTCCAGGGTGGTCTGCTGGAGCCCGCTGATCCCTTCGGCGTCCACCAGCAGCGCGTAGTCGGCCTGCCCGGAGTCGATCATGTTCCCGGCGAGCTGGATGCCGTTGACGAACCCGAGACAGGCGTTGGCCACGTCGAAGTTCAGGCAGCCGGGCGGCAGACCCAGCTGGTGGTGCACGGAGACGGCCGATGAGGGTTCCAGGTAGGCCCGGGACACCGACGTGTTGATCATCACGCCGACCTGACTCGGGTCGATGCCGGCCTCGGCGAGCGCCTTGGCGCCGGCCATCGCTGCGGCGTCGGCCAAGGTCACGTCCTCGGGCCACCAGCGGCGCTCCTGGACCCCCGCCAGCTTCACGAGCATGCCGGGCTGCAGCCCCTCGCGGGCGTACGTGCTGGTCAGCTGCTCGTCGAAGGAGGCCGAGGTCGCGACGATCGGCGGCTCGACACCGCAGACCGACAGGACTGCCGTGTTCGACAACCGATAGGTCGCGTTTCCACTCATCAACAACCCCTACCTGTGCGGGAGGCGGCCCAGCCACGCCCGCGGAAAGATGACCCGACCACTTCTGACCGCGCCACTATATTCGCTCGGGCTGAGGGAAGCCGACCGCCTTCTCTCAGGCTGACGGGTCCTCGGGGCCGGGACCGACGGGGGGCACCGCGTTGGGCACCGCGCCACCGTAGCGACGGTCGCGGTCGGCGTAGAGCTCGATCGCGTGCCAGAGGTCCCGGCGGTCGAAGTCGGGCCACAGCCGGTCCAGGAAGACCATCTCTGCGTACGCCGACTGCCAGACCAGGAAGTTGGAGGTGCGCTGCTCGCCCGAGGACCGCACGAACAGGTCGACGTCGGGGATCTCCGGCTCGTCCAGGAAGGCCCGGAACCGCTCCTCGGTGAGCTTCCTCGGGTCCAGCCGGCCGGCCGCGGCGAGCTCGGCCACCTGCCGGGCGGCGTCGACGATCTCGGCCCGGCCGCCGTAGTTGACGCAGAACTGCAGGGTGAGGACGTCGTTGTCGACGGTCCGCCGCTCGGCCTCCTCCAGCTCGGCGATCACACTGCGCCACAGCCGCGGTCGGCGCCCCGCCCAGCGGACCCGGACGCCCAGAGCGTCCATCTGGTCGCGACGACGCCGGATGACGTCCCGGTTGAAGCCCATCAGCCACCGCACCTCATCGGGTGAGCGGTTCCAGTTCTCGGTCGAGAACGCGTACGCCGAGAGGTACCTCACCCCCACCTCGATCGCCCCCTCGACGACGTCGAAGAGGGAGTCCTCGCCCCGGGCGTGACCCTCGGTCCGGGGCAGGTTCCGCGCCTTGGCCCACCGCCCGTTGCCGTCCATCACCACGGCGACGTGGGTCGGGACCTTCGCCGGGGGCAGCGCTGGCGGCGTGGCTCCGCTGGGGTGGGGGGTCGGCGGCAGCGGCGCGCGCCGGGTCGGGGCCGGCACTGCGTTCCTCCGCGAGACTTTGACCACGTACGGGACAATAGCGAGGTGCCCACCTACCGTGACGAAGCCGTGGTGCTCCGTACGCACAAGCTGGGCGAGGCGGACCGCATCATCACCCTTCTCAGCCGGCGTCGCGGCAAGATCCGGGCCGTGGCCAAGGGCGTACGGCGGACAACCTCGAAGTTCGGGGCCCGGCTGGAGCCCTTCTCCCATGTCGACCTGCAGTTCGCGGTCGGCCGGACCCTCGACATCGTCACCCAGGTCGAGTCGCTGGACGCCTTCGGTGAGCCGCTGATCAGCGACTATCCGGCCTACACCGCCGGCCAGGTGATGCTGGAGACCGCGGACCGGCTGGTGGTCGAGGAGGGTGAGCCGTCGGTGCAGCAATACCAGCTGCTGGTCGGGGCGCTGCGGGTGCTGAACCGCGGCACGGCCGACGGCCCGCGGCCCGCCACCCTGGTCCTGGACTCCTACCTGCTGCGGGCGCTGGCCGTCGCCGGCTACGCACCCTCCTTCGAGGACTGCGCTCGCTGCGGGCTGGTCGGGCCGCACCCCTCCTTCTCCCCCTCGGTCGGTGGTGTGGTGTGCGACCGGTGCCGCCCGCAGGGTTCCGTCCGGCCCGCCCCCGAGACGCTGGTCCTGCTCGGCGCCCTCCTCGAGGGTCGCTGGACCGACACCCGGGACGTCGGTGAACGGGTCGCCCGCGAGGCCAGCGGGCTCACCTCCGCGGTCGTCGCCTGGCACCTCGACCGTGGCCTGCGCTCCCTCGCCCACGTCGAACGCTGAGGGCCGGACCGTACGCGACCGCCGGCGCCAGCGTCGCGGCCCCGTCCGCTGGCCTACCTGCTGGCGGTGACCCTGACGCTGGTCCTGGTCGCCGTGCTGGCCGTGCCGGCTCTCGTGGTCTGGGGCCTGGCGCCGGACCCGGCCTGAGCCGGCCTCGGCGGGATCGGCCTCCGCGGGATCGGCCTCCCCGGCGTCGCGGCGGACGCGGGCCAGGCCGGTCTGGGTGACCCGTGCTACCCCCAGGCAGGCGACAGCGGTTACGAGTGACCCGATACCGGATCGAGGTCTCGTGGGACCCGGCCACCCCAGACCCTGACCGGAACCACCACGATCAGCGCCCGGACAACGCCGTCGCTCCCGTCGTTCTTCCTGGACTTCGCCCCGCCCGTCCTGGATGTGCAGGTCAACGGGCGACCCGCCGCCAGTGCGACCCGGGGCTTCTCCGAACTGCGGGTCACCGCCGACCACACCCTGGCCGCCGGCGTCGACTTCCAGGTCGTGGTCGACTACCAGGGCCGCCCGGGGTCGGTCGGGGACGACACCCGGCCGTGGGCGCGCTCCACCGCTCAGGAGTGGGCCGCCGCCGGAGAGCCCGAGGCCTCGGCCTGGTGGTTCCCGGACAACGACCATCCGACCCGACCCGGCCCTGATGGACGTCTCGGTCCGGTTCCCGATCGGCCTGCAGGCCATCTGTGTGGACCGGTTGGAGTCCCACGACACCGCCCAGGAGCCGGACTTCGACACCTGGCACTGGGTCGCGCGGCAGCCCATGGCCACGTTCACCGCCTTCGTGTCCATCGGTCGTCTCGTGCTCGCCGAGGGGGTGGGCGACGGGCTGTCCTACGTCTACGCCGTGTCCCAGCAGCTCACCCGCAGCCAGCAGCAGGCGGCTCTGGCCGCGCTGCGCACCTCGGCCCCACGGGTCCGGGTGCT
>JBBQAB010000526.1:0-2464 GCA_038198385.1 Propionibacteriales bacterium | reverse complement strand
GCTTGCCGAAGTCGTCGTCGGTCATCCCGGTCGCCCGCCACAGGGCGCGGGCGCCGGCCATGGTCCGGCCGTGGGTGGAGGTGCGTGAGCGCAGAACAGGCATGGGCCCATTCTGCGACATCCACCCGAGATCGTGTCGAGACGTCCGGCGCCGACCGCCGGTATCCGTCCCCTCACCCTCGGCCCTGCCCGTCGAGCCCTCTACTCGATCCGCCACCACCGGGCCGGCCGGACCGGATCGGTCACCCGACGATCCCGCTGGGCGCGCCGGAATGGGCGGCATCGGAGCGTCCCACGCCAGCCTCAGCGGTAGACAACAACCTTGTCCCCCACCCGGACCTGGCCGAAGAGGGACTGGATACCGGCCAGGTTGCGGACGTTCACGCAGCCGTGGGAGGCCCCGGCGTAACCGCGGGCGGCGAAGTCGGAGGAGTAGTGGACCGCCTGGCCGCCGCTGAAGAACATCGCGTACGGCATGGGCGTGTGGTAGATCGTCGACACGTGGTTGGGGGACTTCCAGCCCACGGCGAAGGTGCCCTCACGGGTCGGGGTCTCGTAGGAGCCGAAGCGGACGTCCACCCGCAGCTGCGGCTCCCCGTCGACCATCCAGGTCAGCGAGTTCGACGTCTTGCTGATGCAGAGCACCCGCCCGGTCAGGCAGCGCGAGTCGAGTCCGGCGGCCGAGGGCTTGGCCGCCCGGTTGGTCGTCTCGGGCGTGGTCGGGACCCGGGTCATGGCTGTCAGCCGGCTCAGGGTCCGCTGGTCGACCGCCCCAGTCACCGGGACGGCCCGCTTGGCCTGAAACCCCTTGACGGCAGCGGAGGTGACCGAGCCGTACGTCCCGGTCACGTTCCCGGAGTACCAGCCGATTTGCTGGAGCCGGGCCTGCAGGTCCCGGACCAGGTCCCCGGAGGACCCACTCTGCAGCAAGGCCGGGCCCGGCTTGAGCACATCGTGCCGCTCGTCGCGGGTCGGGGTGCTGGTCATGGCGGCCAGCCGCTTCCAGGTCGTCGTATCGACCTGGCCCGTGGTGGGCAGGGCCCGCTTGGCCTGGAAGCCCTTGACCGCGGCGACCGTGGTGGCGCCGTACGAGCCGGTCAGCGATCCGGAGAACCAGTCGAGCTGACGCAGCCGGTGCTGCAGCTCACGCACCTTCTCCCCGCTCGCACCGGAGGCCATCATCGAGGCGCTGCCCGAGATCCGGGCCGGCGGGGTCTGCGGTCCGGTGGGGAGGCTCGGGGTGGGCTTCGGAACGACGGGGGCCGACGGTTCGGCAGCTCTGGCGCTGGGTGAGGCACTGGCGCCGGGTGAGGCATCGGCGCTGGGCGTGTCGGAGGCGCTCGGGGTCTCCGCGGCGGTGGGACCGGCACTCGGGCTGGCGACCAGCGACGGCGAGCCGGACGGGCTGCCGGGGCCGGTCGTCGGACCGCAGCCGGTCAGGACGAGCAGCGCCGCACCGAGGGCGGCGGCCAGCAGGACCGCGTACGGTCGGGGCATCGGGCTGGGCACCGTCACCGTCGCTCTCCTCACGTCGTGGTCGGGCACGAGCCTCCTCGCGCCGTGGTCAGACACGAGCCAACGGGTCGATCGGCACCCGTCCTCGCGCACCTCACCTCCGGCGGCACCGGGCCTGCGTGCCGTGGGACCCCACGCTAACCGCGATCCCCTCCCCCGTCACCCACCCTGCGAGCGACGTCCCCGGTCCGTTACCGCCCGGACCGGTCGGTTCTTGTCGGCACCCGCCGTCGTTAGTTGACCGATACACTTGACCTGGTCAGCGTCGACGAACCCAGTCGGCGTACCCGTGAACGCCGTACGCGCTCGCCCTGAAGGTCGGTCATGGCCACCCTGACTCCCGCCCGCCGCTGGCTGGCTCTGCTCGCGCTCGCCCTCGGCGGCTTTGGCATCGGCACCACCGAGTTCGTCGCCATGGGGCTGCTGCCCAACATGGCCCGCGACCTGCTGCCCACCCTCTACGCCGCCTCGCCGGCCCAGGCGGTCGCCACCTCCGGGTGGCTGGTCAGCGCGTACGCCCTGGGGGTGGTCTTCGGCGCCCCCACCTTCGCCGTCCTCTCCGTCCGGATGTCACGGACCCGGTTGCTGGTGGCTCTGGTGGCCATCTTCATCCTCGGCACGGTCACCTCCGCGCTCCTGCCCAGCTTCGGGTGGGTGTTCGCCGCCCGGTTCGTCGCGGCCCTGCCGCACGGGGCCTTCTTCGGCACCGCCGCGCTGGTCGCCGGGCGCATCCTGGGCCCCGGCAACCAGGGCAAGGGGATCGCCTTCGTGCTGTCCGGTCTGACCCTGGCCAACGTGGTCGGCGTCCCCCTCATCACCCGCCTGGGCCAGCTGGCCGGCTGGTGGGTGGCCTATCTGGCGGTGGCCGGGATCTTCGCGCTGACCCTGGCCGCGATCGTGGTCTGCGTCCCCTCCCAGCCCGCCAGCCCGACCGCCTCGGTCCGCGCCG
>JBBQAB010000525.1:0-3892 GCA_038198385.1 Propionibacteriales bacterium | reverse complement strand
GGGATGCGGTCTCCAGAGAGTCGCACTGAGATCCCAGCGGGAGCATTCCGAACGGTTCGGTAAGAGGTTTCCCCGACGACCAAGATCAACAAGGAACGGGCCAGCGCGTCTCAACACCCTGACTCACCGGACCCCGGAAGGTGCCTGGCGGCACCGTGAGACGTGACCCTGTCGAGGGCCTCACCTTGTCGGAGCAGACGAGCGACCGGGAAATCTATCCGACCAGCGACGTATCCCAGCTGTTCACCTGAGGGGAGACATCGCGTCATCCCACGTCCGTACGCTCCGAAACAGATCGAACGGTGCACACGGTTCGAAGCTTTCGTCTGCAGGCCACCGGGCTCTGGACTGTCTGGGAGGACCCTCCTGCGGACTCAGTCCTCTCGGGAAGGTACACCTCAGTGAAGCGACTTGCTCTCAGCCGCGTCGCGTTCCCCGCGGCGATGGTGCTCTCCATCGGCTTGAGCGCCTGCGGCGCCGCCAACGAGGCGCCACCCCCCGGTACTTCCGGGTCCGGATCCTCGGGATCGACCCTCTCCGGCACGATCAACGGGGCCGGGTCAAGCGCCCAGAGCGCCGCCATGGCCGCGTGGATCGCCGGGTTCCAGACAACCAACCCGAGCGCTCAGGTCAACTACGACGCGGTGGGCTCGGGCTCCGGCGTCGAGCAGTTCCTCAACGGCGGCGTCGCCTTCGCCGGTAGCGACAAGGCCTTGAGCGACGACCAGCTGACCGTCGGTGCCAAGCGCTGCGCGGGAGGGACCGCCCTGGACATCCCGACCTACGTGTCGCCGATCGCCGTCGCCTACAACCTGCCGGGCGTTGACGACCTGCAGTTGTCCCCTGCCACCGCGGCCGGCATCTTCGCCGGCACCATCACCACGTGGAACAACGCGAAGATCAAGGCCGACAACCCTGACGCCAGCCTGCCGTCCACCAAGATCACACCGGTGCACCGCAGCGACAAGTCGGGCACCACCAACAACTTCACGGACTACCTCAGCAAGACCGCACCCGGCGTGTGGGCTGGTGGGGCGACCGAGGAGTGGCCCATCAGCGGGGGCGAGTCCGCCAAGGGCACCTCGGGCGTGGTGGCGGTGCTCAAGGAGGGTGAGGGCGCGATCGGCTACGCGGACGACAGCCAGACCGTCGGCCTGCAGAAGGCCAAGATCAAGGTCGGTAGTAGTTACGTCGGACCGAGCGCCGCCGGCGCCGCCAAGACCCTGGACGATTCGCAGAAGGTCAGCGGTCGGCCCGACGGGGACCTGATGATCGACATCAACCGTCAAACGGGTGCAGACGGGGCGTACCCGGTGCTCTTGGTCTCCTACGAGATTTTCTGCACCACGTACTCCGATGCATCCCAGGCCGACCTGGTCAAGGGCCTGCTGACCTCCATCGTCAGCTCCGACGGCCAGTCGAGCGGGGCGGAGGCGGCAGGATCCGCGGCCCTGCCGGACTCACTCGCCAGCCAGGCCAAGTCGTCCATCGACATGATCGCGAGCTGACCCCTGGTTCTGGTCGGTGTCACCCGGTAGGCGTCGCGCGCCGGAAGCACGGACCAGGACGGCGGGCACGATTTCGCGCTCGCCGAACCAGTTCGAGCCACAGGCCGGGGCTGACGTATCCGCCTGGCCCTCGCACGTCAGCTCTCGAAACAGCCTGGAGAACACACGATGACAGCCCTTCCTTCTCCGTCGAACAAGGTCCGGCGTAGTAGCGGCGACGTCACCTTCGCCGGGGTGTCCCTGGCGGCTGGGATCCTCATGCTCGTGGTCCTGGCGGGGGTCGCAGCCTTCCTCATCGTCCAGTCCATTCCGGCCTTCAAGGCCGCTCCCGGAGAGATCCCGGGCGCCTCGTCGCTTGGTCGCTACCTGGGGCCGCTCGCCTTCGGCACCGTCGTGTCCGCCGTCATCGCCATGGTGATGGCCGTGCCGTTGGCGGTCAGCGTCGCGCTGTTCATCACCCATTACGCGCCGCGCAGGCTCGCGCAGGTGTTGGGCTACCTGGTTGACCTGCTCGCCGCAGTGCCGAGTGTCGTCTTCGGCCTTTGGGGAATCTTCTGGCTCGCCCCCAAGATGGTCCCGCTGTACTTCTGGTTGACCCGACACCTCGGGTTCATCCCGCTCTTCAGTTCGGCCTCCGTCACAGGCCGGACCATCCTCACCGCCGGCATGGTGCTTGCGGTGATGATCCTGCCGATCATCACCGCGATCTGTCGGGAGGTGTTCCTCCAAGCCCCCACGCTGGAGGAGGAGGCGGCCCTGGCTCTCGGCGCGACCCGTTGGGAGATGATCCGGATGGCCGTGCTCCCGCACGGCCGCGCCGGCATCGTCAGCGGGGCCATGCTGGGTCTGGGTCGGGCGCTTGGTGAAACCCTCGCGGTGGCCCTGGTGCTCTCCGTGAATCCAAGCCTCATCACCGCGAACCTGATCGGCACGACGAACCCCTCCACGATCGCCGCCAACATTGCGCTTCAGTTTCCCGAGTCGTTTGGGGTCGCGGTGAACATCCTCATCCTTTCTGGCCTGCTGTTGTTTGTCATCACCTTCCTGGTCAACCTCGCGGCCCGAGCCATCGTGGCCCACAACAAGGTGCCGACATGACCGCCACAGCGACCGCAGCCCGCCGCCCGACCGGGGGAGGCCCGGTGGGGTTCAGAAGCAGCCGGCAGCTCCCGGGCTGGTTCCCGGCCGCCACGGCCGCGGGGGCGTTGGTGCTCGGCGCCGGGTTGACCGTGGCGACCGGCGGCGGAGCGGTGGCGTTCGCCATCCTCGCCGTCCTGCTGTTCGTCGCCCTGACCTCCGGTGTCTCCTTCGCGGTGGAGGGCGTCCGGAAGGGCACGAACCGGTTGGCCACGACGCTGGTGTCAGTCGCCTTCGGGGTAGCGATGGTGCCGCTCGTGTCAGTGGTCTACGTGGTTCTGAAGAACGGCCTTGAGCGGTTCGACCTGGAGTTCTTCACGTACTCGCTCAGCGGTGTGGTCGGCGCCGGCGGCGGGGCTTACCACGCCATCATCGGCACCCTGCTGATCACCTTGGTGACCTCCGTCATCTCGGTGCCGATCGGCATTCTGTGTAGCATCTACCTCGTCGAATATGGGACCGGGAAGCTCGCCCACGCCATCACCTTCTTCGTCGACGTCATGACCGGCATCCCGTCTATCGTCGCCGGGCTGTTCGCGTTCGCGCTGTTCGAGCTGCTGACCGGCGACCCGGGCTACCGCAGCGGACTCGCCGGTGCCGTGGCGCTCAGCGTGCTGATGTTGCCCGTCGTCGTCCGCTCCACCGAGGAAGTGCTGAGGTTGGTCCCTGCCGAGCTCCGGGAAGCGTCCTACGCTCTCGGCGCGCCCAAGTGGCGGACCATCGTCCGCGTTGTTCTACCCACCGCCGTCGGAGGTATCGTCACCGGGGTCACGCTGGCAATCGCCCGGGTTACCGGCGAGACGGCGCCACTGCTGCTCACCGCCGGTTACACCACAGCGACGACCACCAACCTGCTCAGCGGTCGGATGGCCAACCTCCCGGAGTTCATCTACTTTCAGTTCACCGTGCCGGGCGTCCCGGTCTCCACCGGGGTCAACCGAGCCTGGACCGCCGCTCTGGTGCTGATCGCGATCGTGATGCTGCTCAACCTGATCGCCCGGCTCGTGGCCCGGGCTTTCAAGCCCAAGACCCGCTGACGGCCCGTGCCGTCCAGGACCCACAGGTAGGAAGTGCCCGGCCATGTCCACAACGATCGAGACCAAGAACCTCCATATCTACTATGGCGACTTCCTCGCCGTAGAGGACGTGACGACCGTGATCGAGCCTCGCACGGTCACCGCACTCATCGGTCCGTCCGGCTGTGGAAAAACCACCTTCCTGCGCAGTCTGAACCGCATGCACGAGGT
>JBBQAB010000524.1:0-2223 GCA_038198385.1 Propionibacteriales bacterium | reverse complement strand
GGTCGTCGAGCACGCCACCGTGGGCCGTCTCCATCTGTGCACCGGCCGGGGGCCGCGCGGACTGGTGGTCGGAATGCGGGTCGCTGAGGACCGGGTCTTCCTGCACGTACCCGAGTTCCACGAGACGCTCGGGTACCTCGACGGGGCCGAGGTCGACCTGGAGGTCACGGGTGCCGGCCCGACCGGTGCCCCCTGGGCGGTGCACGTCGTCGGTCCGGCGTCGGTGGTCTGCGACACCGATGTACCGGCGACCGTGGCCGCGGCCTGCGAGTCCTGGCCCCCGGGGGTGCACGCACGGTTCGTGGCCATCCAGCCGCGACGCGTCGACTCCGCCGCCGGAGCCCCGCCGACCTGACCCTTCCGAACCAGAACCGCCCGACCAGAACCGCCACGCCAGTACCCCGCACACAAGACCCAAGACCCGCGCGCACATGAGCCCGCCCTCCAGACCGCACCGCGGGACGTTGGTCCCGGCTCGCCGGGGACCTCCGCCGCTGCCGGCCTCACCGGATGGCCGCAAGAGTGGAACGTGCACCACCCGCCGGACCGGCGAGGGGCCGCCACGAAAGGACCGAAACCACCATGATGAAGGCTCTTGTCTACAGCGGACCCGACAGCATCGCGTGGACCGACGTGCCTCTGCCTGAGCTGCAGGACCCCCGCGATGCGATCGTCCGGGTCGACGCGGTCACCATCTGCGGGACCGACCTGCACATCCTCAAGGGCGACGTCCCCGCCGTCCAGCCGGGCCGCATCCTGGGCCACGAGGCGGTCGGCACGGTCCTGGAGGTGGGCGCCGGGGTGATCCGATTCGCCGGGGGCAGCCGGGTGCTGGTCTCCTGCATCTCCGGCTGCGGGCAGTGTGAGTACTGCCGGCTGGGGGCCTACGGCCAGTGCCTGGACGGGGGCGGCTGGGTCCTCGGGCACCTGATCGACGGCACTCAGGCTGAGTACGTCCGGGTCCCGTACGCCGACCTCTCTCTGCACCTGGTCCCCGAGACCGTCAGCGACCAGGACGCCCTGATGCTGGCCGACATCGTGCCCACTGCGTACGAGGTGGGTGTCCTCAACGGCCACGTCAGTCCGGGCACCACGGTGGTCGTGGTCGGCGCCGGGCCGGTCGGCCTGGCCGCCATGCTGACGGCCCGGCTCTTCTCCCCGTCCCACGTGGTCGCGGTCGACCTGTCGAGTGTCCGCTTGGAGGCGGCCAAGATGTTCGGTGCCGACAGCACGGTCCTGGTCTCCGACGACCCCGCCGCCCACGTGGCCGCACTGACCGGTGGGCGGGGCGCGGACGTGGTGATCGAGGCGGTCGGGGTGCCCGAGTCGTTCGCGCTCTGCACCCGGCTCGTCCGCGCCGGAGGCCACCTGGCCAACGTCGGCGTCCACGCCGGCCCCGTCACCCTGCCTCTGGACGAACTGTGGAGCAAGAACCTCACCCTGACCACCGGGCTCGTCGACACGTCCTCGACACCCACCCTGCTCCGGATGCTTGCGACGGGCCAGCTGCAGACCGCAGGCTTCGTCACCCACCACCTCACCCTCGACCAGATGACCGAGGCGTACGACGTCTTCGGACACGCGGCGGACACCGCCGCGCTGAAGGTCGTCCTGACCCGCACCTGACTCCCCCCGGGAGGGTCGGCGTCACGGACAGTCCAAAACCCCCGCCCCGCCCCGGCCGGCCCTCCCGGGCCCGTCGTCTCGCCCCCTGACCCCAACACAGGAGAGCAACATGGCCCACTCGTTCCCACAGGAAGCATCATGATCGCGCGCGAGGTCGCCGGCCGGTTTCCCGACCGGGCGCCGGGTCGGGGGCTCGCCGGGCTCAGCACGGCCGAGAGCATGGCGCTCCTGAGCGACCACTCGGTCGGGCGGATCGCCTGGCAGGCCGCCGACGCCCCTCAGATTCTCCCCGTCACCTACGTGGTGCATCAGGGCCGGATCTACTTCCGGACCGCACCGACCAGCATGTTGTCCGAGCTGGTCCGGCGGACCCAGGTGGTCTTCGAGGTCGATGAGCTCGACCTGACCAAGCACGCGGGCTGGAGCGTGGTCGTACACGGGGTGGCCCAGGGCGTGGCGGCCCCGGACGAGGTGGCCGAGCTGCGTGCCGTGCCCGGTTTCGTTCCCTGGGCGCCCGGCGGGCGCAACCTCTTCATCGAGGTCATCCCGCGCGACATCGCCGGCCGTCGCCTCTCCCGGGAGGGCTGAGACAGGGTG
>JBBQAB010000523.1:0-7739 GCA_038198385.1 Propionibacteriales bacterium | reverse complement strand
GGTCGTCGCCGACCGGGGCACCGACACGGTCGGCAACCCGGCCCCGGTCGTGGACACCGTTACCGGTGAGGTGCTGCTGTTCAGCGTGGACCGGCCGGTGGGGGTCACGACCCTGCACGGTCTGCACCTGCAGCGCAGCGTCGACGACGGGCTGAGCTTCACCCCGTACGAGCGGGCCGGCCAGGACCTCTTCGGTCTGCCGCACTGGTCCGGTGGTCTCACCGGTCCCGGGCACGCGGTCCAGCTGCACGCCGCGACCAGCCCGCACCCGGGCCGCATCGTGGTGCCGGTCGGCTACTACCGCGACGGGCGCTACGGGGCGTACGGGATCGTCAGCGACGACCATGGCCAGCACTGGTCGATCGGGTGGAACGACCAGGGCGACGACCAGCGGATCGAGGGCACCGTGGCCGAGCTGCCCGACGGCCGGCTGTGGATCAGCTACCACGACCGGGACCCCGGGACCCCGGTCGGGACCGGACGGATCGTGGACTGGTCGGGCGACGGCGGGTCCAGCCTGAACGCGCCCTTCCGCCGGGCGGCGCTGCCGGTGGTCGCGGTCCAGGGCAGCTCGCTGGCCCTGGCGGGCTCGTACGCCGGCACGCTGCTGTTCTCCTCACCGGCCCGCCGCGACGTGGCCACGCGGCACCAGATGGCGCTCTTCGCCAGCCGGGGGGCCGGGGTGGGCGCGACCTGGAGCGCGCCGTACGACGTGCAGCTCGACAGCCGACCCGGCTCCTACTCCGACCTGGTGCAGGTCGACGACGCGACGGTCGGGGTGCTGTACGAGACCGGTCAGACGTCGTGGCACGAGCGGATCGACTTCCGCAGCCTCCGGATCGCCGACATCGTGGACCGGATGCAGGTCAAGTCGGCGCTGAGCGTGGCGGCACCGAGCCCGCTGCGGGCAGGGACGACCCTGCGACTGACCCTGCGGGTACAGGCCCCCGGAACGAGCTCGCCAGCCGGGGAGCTCCGGGTGCGGCTGCGCGGGCCCGGCCTCGACCGCGCCCAGACCCTCCCGCTGTACGGCGACAGCGCCGGCCGCCGGGTCGCCGCGCTGGGGACCCTGCGAAAAGGCACCTACCGGATCGAGGTGCGCTACCTCGGCACCTCGCGGATCGCCGCCGCGTCGACCACGAAGACGATCACCGTCCGCTGACCACCGACGGCTCACCCGCAGCCGACGAAAGGACCTCCCCCACGGCCTCCGAAATCGTGTCCGCAGCACCCCGAACGCCGCCCGTCGCGGCCCGACCGCTGGGCTGCGTGGCCGCCCGGGTGGGTGAGCGGGCCGGTCGCCGGGCCGTACGGGCGCTCCCCGGGGGGGTCGTGCTGCGGTTGGTCGCCGCCGGCGAGGGCGGCGCCGCCGACACCGACGCGGTTGCCGGGGCTCAGGCCGGGGCCACCGCAACCTGGAGCCCGACCTCCATCGCGACCACAAGCCCGACCGCGAGCCCCACATTGTCGACGTGGCCGTCGTGATGGGCCGGGCCCCCGGCGACGGTCAGACCCGCAGCTCGGCGGAGCGCTCCACCCAGCAGTACGCGCGGCGGGTCGGGACTTCGCGGGACTGCGCCTCGCCAAGGGCGATGTGGGTCGGTCCGCCTCGGACCTGACCAAGCTGTCCCGCGACTACGTGCAGCTCGGCGCCGTGAGCGCGGTTCCCGGGAAGGGGGCCACGGTGCGGGCGGAGCTAGATCGGGCGGCCACGGAGGTCAAGGCCGGCGAGCGCGCACTCCAGCGCCGCCAGTACGCGTCGGCGAAGGCCGCCTTCCGACGGGCCAACGTGGCGCTGGGCTGGGTGCCCGGAGCGGTGCGCGGGGACGCCAAGAAGGTGGAGGCCGCCAGCGGACTGCGGCTGACCCGGAAGGGGACCTTCCCGCTGGCCTCCGGCCGCCGCACGGCCACGGTCCAGTTCTGGGTGGACGGCGACACCGTTCAGACCAGCCGGGGCCGCGTACGTGTCCTCGGGATCAACACCCCCGAGCTGAGCAGCGCGTGCGGGCCGGCCCAGGTGGCCAAGGGCGCGGCTGAGCAGCTGGCCCCGGCGGGGCAGGAGATCCGGCTCGTCGACCCGCGGCGGCCAAGGACCTGGCCGCTCACGTCTCCGATGTGAAACGGGCGGCGGCGGCGGAGCGGCGTCGGGCGGAGGCTCGTCATGCCGAAGCTCGTCGTCAGGCGGCCCGCCGAGAAGCTGTGGCCCGCCAGCAAGCGGCGGCACGTCAACGGCTGGTCCAGCAGCGGGCGGCGGCCGCGCGGCGAGCGGCGGCGCAGGCGGCAGCCCGGCGGGCGACCCCGCACCGGCAGTCCACCAGCGGTGGTGGGTATCCGGGCTACACCGGGCCACGCTGCTACGCCCCGGGCGGGAAGTCGTGGCGTCCCTGCTGAGGAGGGGCCGAACCGGCCCGGGGAGCACGATCCGGCGTGGGCCGCGCCAACACCGGTGAACACGTCTTTGGCCAGGTAAGGTGCGGATCAGTAAGGGAACCCCCGCCCTCTGCTGAAGGAACTCCGCCATGATGAAGCGCGCCGCGTCCGCCCTCGCCGGGCTGGCCGCCCTGACCGCCGTCCTCACTCCCGCCGCGCCCGCGGTCGCGGCCACCCCCCTCCTGGGCTGGGCCCGCAACACGGTCTACGTCGAGGACCACACCAACGCCTCCTGGCAGGTTCACAGCACGATCGAGGTGCTGGACGACCACAGTGCGCTCAACCTGGTCTGGGTGAAGAAGTGCCGCGCGGGGGTGCAGTGTGTCCGCGTACGCCTGGGGTCGCTGCCCGGCAACCAGGTGGGCGAGACCGCCGTCACTTACACCCAGAGGTCCGGCAGCCACGTCATGCGCATCACCCGGGCCGACGTCGTCCTCGACGGGGGCTGGGGTCGGGCGACCTCGGCGCACAACCGGCGGGCCGACGTCTGCCACGAGGTCGGCCACGCGGTCGGGCTGGACCACGTCAAGGCCACCGACACCTGCATGCACGCCGTCATCACCGGCAAGACCGCCGACCACCCGTCGGCCGCGACGTTCGCGCTGCTGCGCAGGCTCTACCCCTCGAAGTCCTGAGGACCCAACCCGGGACGCGAGTTCCTGGACCCCGGTGGGTCCGAGCCGACCGCGGGCTTCGCCCGACACCGGCTCAGCCGGTGACGACGATGACCTCCAGGGTCCGCGGTCCGTGCACGCCTTCCACCCGCTCGAGCTCGATGTCGCTGGTGGCGCTCGGCCCGCTGATCATGGTCACCGGCCGGGCGACGTCGAGTTGCGCGATGGCCTGCGGGACGTCGGCGCAGATGCTCTCGGGCAGCACGACGCAGAGGTGGTAGTCCGGGACCAGCGTCAGAGCCCGCCTCCCCTGGCCGGCGCGACCGTCCAGGATCAGGGTGCCGGTCTCGGCGACCGCGAGGGTGCATCCGGTGAGGACGCCGTCGCTGCCGTCGAGGTCGGCGACGCTCAGCGGGGTGCCCGGCCCGTCCTGCAGCTGAGCGGCCCCGCTCGCGCCCAGCCAGGCCTGGTCGAGCCCGTCCGGGACGACGACCCGGCGAACGCCCCGCGCGTCCAGAGCCTCGGCGACCACGGCGGCGAGCCGGTCGGGCGTGCTGTGCCGGACGAGGGCCTTGTAGTCGAGCAGCCGGTCCACCAGACGCTCCCGGAGCTCCTCGACCACCAGGTCGGAGGTCTGGCTGTAGTCCCGGGCGATCTCCCCGTAGGCCAGCGCGGGCGGGGGAGCGGCCTGGTGGGCGGCCCGGATGCGGGCCAGGACGTCCTCGCGGGCGCTGCCCATCAGGACCCCTCCTCTGTACGGCTCGGCTCGGGATCGGTGTGCTCGCGGGCCCACCAGTCCCGGAAGCTCTGCTGCGGGGGCTGGGGGATGTCACGGGTGCCCGTCCACTGCTGGGCGACGGGCAGCGGGACGGGTCCGATCGCGCCGCGGCGTCGACCGAGCAGGCGGCCGACCCGGGCGCTGCGCAGAGCCAGCGCCCACCGTCTCGGGTTGCCCATCACGTACGCCGCGGCCTTCATGGCCGCCGACTCCGGGGAGGGAACCCGGTGCTCGCGGGCGTGGGCCTCGGTGTGCTCGGCCCGCAGGTGGACCAGGATCGAGGGGATGTCGATCTTCACCGGGCAGACGTCGTAGCAGGCACCGCAGAGCGTGGAGGCGTACGGCAGGGAGGCGTTGTCCTCGATGCCGGTCAGCTGGGGGGACAGGATGGCCCCGATCGGGCCGGGGTAGACCGACCCGTACGCGTGCCCGCCGGCCCGCTCGTAGACGGGGCAGACGTTCAGGCAGGCGCTGCAGCGAATGCAGTTCAGCGCGTCGCGACCGTGGCTGTCTGACAGCACCGCCGTCCGGCCGTTGTCCAGCAGGACCAGGTGGAAGTCCTGTGGGCCGTCACCGGGGGTGACCCCGGTCCACATCGAGGTGTACGGGTTCATCCGCTCACCGGTGGAGGAGCGGGGGAGCAGCTGCAGGAAAACCTCGAGGTCGCGGGCCCGGGGCACCAGCTTCTCGATCCCCATCACCGTGATCAGGGTCTCGGGCAGGGTCAGGCACATCCGCCCGTTGCCCTCGGACTCCACCACCGCCAGGGTCCCGGTCTCGGCGACGCCGAAGTTGGCCCCGCTGATCGCGACCCTGGCCGAGAGGAACTTCCGCCGCAGGTGCAGCCGGGCCGCCCCGGCCAGCGCGGCCGGGTCGTCGGTCAGAGCGGGGTCGACGTCGCCCATCTCGTCCAGGAAGATCTGACGGATCTCGGCTCGGTTGCGGTGGATGGCGGGCACCAGGATGTGGGAAGGCTTGTCGTGGCCGAGCTGAACGATCAGCTCGGCGAGGTCGGTCTCGTAGGCCGCGATCCCGGCCGCCTCCAAGGCCTCGTTCAGGCCGATCTCGGCGGTGGCCATTGACTTCACCTTCACCACCTCGTCGGCCCCGGTGGCCTGGACCAGGGTGGTGACGATCTGGTTGGCCTCGGTGGCGTCGCGGGCCCAGTGCACGACCCCGCCCCGGGCGGTGACCGCGGCCTCGAGCTGGGCGAGGTAGTCGGGCAGGTGGGCCATGGTGTGGACCTTGAGCTGCCGGCCGGCCTCGCGCAGCTCCTCCCAGTCGGGGCGCTCGGCGACGACGGCCGCGCGCTTGGCCCGGATGGTGGCGGTCGCGTGGCCCAGGTTGCGGCGGAGCTGGGTGTCGGCGAGGGCGTGCCGGGCGGCCTGGGGGAAGGTCTGGTCGCCGCGGAGGTTCCCGACCCCGCGGGGGGAGGTGGTGGGTCGGCCGGGCATCCCCAGCATCACCGGTCCGGTCGTGGTGCTCACGCGACCACCTCCGGGGTCTGCTCGGTCCGGAGCCCCGGGTGCAGGTCGGCGTCGACGTTGCCCCGGGCGAGCAGCATCGGCTGCTGGCGGGTGGCGGCCAGGATCTGGGCCAGGTGGACGGTCTGGGTCCCCGCCCGGAGTCGGGACAGGCCACCGCCGATGTGCATCAGGCACGAGCTGTCACCGGCGGTGCAGACCTCGGCACCGGTGTCGAGGACGTGGCGCATCTTGTCGGTGAGCATGGCCGTCGAGGTGTCGGCGTTCTTGACCGCGAAGGTCCCGCCGAAGCCGCAGCACTGGTCGGCCGCGGGGAGCTCGACCAGGTCCAGCCCGTCGACGGCTCGGAGCAGGCTGAGGGGCTTGTCCCCGACCCGCAGCATCCGCAGGGAGTGGCAGGTCGGGTGGTAGGTGACCCGGTGGGGGAAGTAGGCGCCGACGTCGGTGACCCCCAGCACGTCCACCAGGAGCTCGGACAGCTCGTACGTCCTGGCCGCGACCGCCTCGACCTCACCGACCAGGGCGGGGGAGCCGAACCGCTCGGCCAGCATGGCGTGCTGGTGGCGGACCGAGCCGACGCAGGAGCCCGACGGGGCGACCACCGCGTCGTAGCCGGCGAAGACGTTGACGAACCGTTCGACCAGGGGGACGGCGTCGCGCTGGTAGCCGGTGTTGACGTGCATCTGGCCGCAGCAGGTCTGGTCGGGGGGAAAGACCACCTCGTGCCCCAGCCGTTCCAACACGGTGACCGTCGCTCGCCCCACGTCGGGGAACATCGCGTCGGCCAGGCAGGTAATGAACAGCGCGACCCTCATGAGCGGATGGACTCCTTCACGGCGGAACCGCGGACGACGGCGGCTGGTCCGACGATAGCGGCACTCCTGAGCTGGGTTCCCGGACCGCGAGCCGACCAGACGAACGAGACGAGTTGATTCGATTCAAAACGGTCACACCGAAAGCCGCACCCGGTGATCTCTGCGGGGATAATGCGGATGAATGATGCGGGTAAACTGTCGGTCACGTGTGCAGGATGGTTCCCGTCGCTCCCGACGGCGTCGTGGTTGAAACCTATCAGTCCAGGCCCGGCACAGCGCGGGAGGCGGCCCGGGTGTACGTTCGCGGCACTGAGAGATCAGCCCGTTAGGGAAGGGTTCGGCCGTCCGCCGCCGCACCCCAGGAGCACCCGCCCGGCGACCCACCACCTTGGCAGTTCCCTCATCCTGTGGGTTTCCGTCTCCTCCTCCTCGTCGTGCTTCCGGATGCCTGCCTGGCTGGGGTTGCCGGGTCCGGGCCGGTGCGCCGTTCCACGGACCCCGGCCGGCCGGGAGGGGTCGTGATCGACCAGTCGGCGTACGCGGTCGAGCCGTGGTGCCTCGGCGAGACCGGGCTGCACCTGGACCTGCTGGCCCAGAGCGAGTCGCTGTTCGCCCTGTCCAACGGCCACATCGGCTGGCGCGGCAACCTGGACGAAGGGGAGCCGCACGGGGTGTCCGGGAGCTACCTCGCCGGGGTGTACGAGTCCCGGCCGCTGCCCTACGCCGAGGTCGGCTGATATCCCGAGGCGGGTCAGACCGGGTCAACGTCACCAACGGCAAGCCGATCCGGCTGCTGGTCAACGACCACCCCTTCGACGTCCGCTACGGCGAGGTGCGCGCCCACGAGCGGGTGCTGGACTTCCGGTCCGGGACGTTGAGCCGGTCGGTCGAGTGGGTGACCCCGGGGGGCCAGGCCGTCGCGGTGCGGTCGGTCCGGATGGTCTCGCTGGTCCAGCGGGCGGTCGCGGCCGTGAGCTTCGAGGTGGAGGCGCTCGACACCGCCGTCTCGGTGGTGCTGCAGTCCGAGCTGGTAGCCAACGAGGTCGCCTCACCCGGCGTCGGGTCCGGGGCCGACGGTGACCCCCGTACGGCCACCGTCGTCGGCCCGGTGCTGGTGGCGGAGGCCCACGACCACCACGAGCTCCGGTCCTGGCTGATGCACCGCACGGCGGTGAGCGGCCTGCGGATGGCCGCGGCCATGGACCACCGGGTCGAGGGTCCCGCTGGGGTGCGCACGGTGATGAGAGCTCGGCCGATCTGGCCCGGATGAGCGTCACGGTGACCCTCGAGCCGGGCCAGCGGCTCCGGCTGGTGAAGTACGTAGCCTACGGCTGGTCGGCCGTCCGCTCCCCGCCGGCGGTGCGCGACCAGGTCGCCGCCGCGCTGACCGCGGCCGTGCACCGCGGCTGGGACGGCCTGCTGGCCGGGCAGCGCACCTACCTGGACGATTTCTGGGGCCGGGCCGGGCCGGGCCGACGTCGAGGTGGACGGTGACGAGGCGGTGCAGCAGGCGGTCCGGTTCGGGCTGTTCCACATCCTGCAGGCCTCCGCCCGGGCCGAGGGCCGGGAGCTCGGGCTGGCCGGTGCCGCCTTCCCGTGGCGGACCATCGCCGGCCAG